>NZ_JBFSVK010000003.1:0-122009 GCF_041467855.1 Vibrio sp. 10N.247.311.51
AAGGCATGACAGAATCGGTTGGTACTTATCCCGTCATGTTCCCTCAGTAATGACATTTTGAAGCCTTCTACCCAGTTAGGGCTTTGAAACCTTCTTGGAGAAAATCTCGGTTATGTGGGCCATTTATTAGACTCAAATTTTGGCGCATCTCCAATTTGAGTCTAATATTGATAATGGTATGAATGTGTTGGTGTCACTTACTGAAAAATCAAGCCTCATGCCCTAGTGTTTCGACCTGAGCCTTCTTTGCTAAAAATTCTGGTACTTTAGCTATACCTTTGTTCCAGTGCCGCTGAGAAGCATTGATTTTGTCCATTAGCTCATCGTGTAACCTATTAAAGTCGTTTATCAGCTTCTCACTACCTAGGGGATTCGCCCTCTCAACGTTATGAAGTTTTCCGTACTCATTGATATGCTGACGCATATCAAATCGTGCAGTGGTCTGCTGTGCATCTTTTTCAGCACAATAGTCTAGGAAGTCAGATAATTGAGTCCCTGCTTGATTACAGACGTCAAGCATACTTTCGAAGGACGTTATGCAGCAGAAGTGTGAGTGTTCGATTAAAACCTGGTCATTTAAAGCTTCATGTACCCTGTTTTCAAACTCATTTCCCAAATACTTTACTAACTTCATGGCGCTACCCATATAAAAATCTTGGTGCGTGATTATTAGAGAGTATCTTTTTTTCTTATCTGGTAGGGTGTCATATCCGTTTTCTTCAAGTATTTCCGAGCACTTCCCAGTTTGGTTCATAGCATGAATAATCGTTCCTTTAAGCCTATCTTTCACCATTCTTGGGTTATCAGTAACTAATATACGTTCATTCGGCTCAATCGCTTTTGCATCAACAAGGATGCACCTGTCTCCTTCCCGTATTAAAAAATCAGCCACTTTGGCGTTATTGTTGACACCTTTCAATCGGTAAAACTCTTTTAACATGTTTTCACGTACGACATCTTTGCCGTACGAGGTAAGAAGATTTGCAATGTAGTCCTCAAAAGCAGAACCGAATTTTTTCTTGAACCCTTGAGCGTCAGCTCTCTTGAGTGTTCGAAGAACAAACTCACTGATACCTATAGTTGCTATGTATGAGTGGACAGCAGAGACTCCATTGGGAAGTAATAGTAGTGGTCGAGAGATCATCATTGGCTCAGAAAAGTATTCTACTGCGCGAAGTTTGCCTCTTTTCGTGCGTTGTTCTTGAGCTATCTTCCTCATGCCTAGCGGATTAGCCCCCAGTATTTTTAGCATCTTGCGTATTGAGTTGATATCAAACGCAGGATTAAACCTACAAACAAGATCGGAATATGAAATGAAGCTAGAAGGTTTGTCCAAAAACATGGCAGCGAAGTGCAGTGAGAACACTAAGAAGTCTTGTAACTCGACCCCGACTTCTTGTTTAAAGTTATTTTTGAATGACGTGCTTGCTCCTTCAGAGCACATAATTGTGTAAAGGCGTGTGAAGAAGTAAAGGTGTAGACGTTGGTCTTGCTGGAAGAGCAACTGAGGCAGTAAGAATGCCCTCAGTGAAAGCCAAATATTTTCTGCCTCACCTATGTTAGAGGCAACAGACTGCAACGACCATAGTTTATCGAGAATCTTGCCAACGTCTTCCTTTGACGCTTTCGATGCATACCTTTCTGGCTCTAATTCTAGAGTCCAGTCTAGAGCTAGACATGTAATCCAAGGAGCGGACCGGGACCGATCTACCCCCTTGCCGAAATCGGTATGAAGGCGGGATAAAAGGTGCTGAACTACAGACTCGGTTGTGTACCGTTTAATCGAGCGGCGTATTCGATATGCTTCTTGCTCAAATGACATGATTACTAACTCTCTCCGTAGTGTTTTGGCATAGTGGTTTTCCTATCTGTGAATAGTCACTAAATCAGTAGACACAGAGTAATCTAACAAATGCTCAACTAAGCACATATTGATTCATTACCAAGACTGGGGCAAGTAAGGAGTTAAACAGGTGTGATACAAAGTGACTCTAAATCACTTTGGGGCACTTTCTAGTTAGAAAATGCCACGGGTAAAAATTCAACCTGAGAGGTTTTTGGACAAAAATGAGCTACACGATTTACAAATTAGTTAGTTATGGATTAGATAAAGTATTACGATCATTCTTGCGTAAACACCAAAAACACAGGAACTGATCTACGTCACGGCTTTTTTAGGTGAGAAGCATAAGAATGCAACTGATTGCAACTGATTGCAACTGATTGCAACTATGCGTTAAATTATAAAAGAGCTAAAAAATGATTAACACCATAACATTAAAAGGTGTAGCTAGTTACTCACCAACTTCGCCAGTGGTTATTCAAACTGACAGCAAGAAGATAAACCTGCTCTATGGCTTAAATGGTTCAGGTAAGTCTACAATAGGTAAATTTTTACATTCTCCTGAACTACCTGAATACCGAAACTGTTCCATTCAGCCCAGTGAGTTGGATGAAGATATCTTGGTTTACAATCAAGACTTTATACGTAGCAACTTCTATGAAATTCCCGACTTTCAGGGTGTTTTCACTCTGAGCGAAGAAAACAAAGAAGCCGAACAAGCAATTGAAGAAGCAACAGAGAATACAGCTCACCTAAGTCAAAACATCGAGGTTTCCGAAACAAAGAAAAGTCACAAAAAAAATGACATAGAGAATGAAGAGACCTCACTAAAGGAATCTGTCTGGAAAGCAAAAACCACATATGAAAATAGTGCACTAGATTTTTGCTTAGATGGCTTACGAAGAAACAAAGTTGGCTTTCTGAACAAGGTCAGATCAAGTAGTGGAAGTGTCACATCTACAATTGAATCATTGCAAAAAGAGGCTAGTGAGTTATCTGGACAAGACGGTAGTCTACTTCCAAGCGTACCCAAGATTAACCTTGATGTCAGTAGCTTTGAAAATGATCCGATTTTGACTCAAGTTATCGTGGGATCTACGGACTCATATCTATCCGACTTAGTCGAACAACTGGGCAATTCTGACTGGGTAAAATCAGGTCTAGAATACATGAAGCCCGATAATCCGTGTCCTTTCTGCCAGCAAGAGTTAAGCTCATCGATTACCGAAGCGATCAATCAACTGTTTGATGAGACATACTCCAAAAAAGTCAGCCAGATAGAAGGGTTATCTAACAGATACAGAGCTTTAGTTGAGGATATTGAGAGCAAATTATCGGCTCCAGTATACACTTTTGAAGACGATGTAATTACATATGGCTTCGTAGATAAGCGAAAGCTACTACTTGAAAAGTTATCAGCCAACTTGTCTCAAATTGACCTTAAAATCAGAAACCCGAGTACGGTAGTTTCGCTTACCGATACGAGTGATCTAGTGGCAGATGTTAATACTGCGATAGCCGAAATACAGAGAGACATAGATCTAATCAACGATAAGATTACAAACAAGAAAAGCCATTTGGATCGAATAGCTTCGGAGTTTTGGATGATCCTGAATGGGCAGTTTAGTGCGCTTATTGCAGCTTCAGATCAAAAGGTTAACGACCTTCAAGGTGAAGTAAAACAAATATCCGATGAACTCAAGCTGTTTCATAGCCAAAAGATTACTCAAAGAAATATCATCACTGAAAATCAGAAAAAAATAACAAACATTGATTCATCGATAAACAATATCAATCAACAACTTGCTGAGCTAGGTATACACAGTTTTAAAATTGTTAAAGCAGCAGACGATCAGCAACGTTACAAAATTGCCCGTCCTACAGGTAAAAGTGTTGACGTATATAACACTCTTAGTGAAGGAGAAAAAACACTCATTAGCTTTCTTTACTTCTTAGAGTGTGCTTCAGGTTCAACAAATGAATCCTCTCCTGTTTTGCTGAACAACCGAATCGTTGTAATTGATGATCCTATTTCAAGCTTGTCACACAACTACGTCTATGACATTGCAGCCCTGATACATCACAAAGTCTTTAGCGAAGACTTTAAACAAGTTTTCCTATTGACACATAACCTATTCTTTTTCCACGAATTACTGATGCTCAAGAACGCATCTAACAAATGTCCTGCTGGATATAAACTGTTTAGAGTTGCCAAATCTAAGTTTAGCCTCGTACATGATTTAAAGAGGGATGAACTTCAAAATGATTACCAGATGTATTGGCAAGTCGTCAAAGACAGCACTTCTAATCCAAGCTACGCACACATGCTGCCCAACGCGATGAGAAATATACTGGAGCACTACTTCAATTTTGTTCATAAGAAAGAATCGCTAAAGCAAACCTTAGAGCAATTAGGGCAAACGGAGTCAGATTTTAAGCCTCTATTTAGGTACATAAATAGGGAGTCCCATTCTGATTCGATTAACCTAGTTGATTTCGAAAGGATCAATGCAGAAAAATACATTGAGAAATTCAAACAGATATTTGTAGAAACTGGTTTCGAAGAACACTACAACAGCATGATGGGGATTGAAAGCACGGCTGAGGTTGTCGCAGAAGCAGAACCTGCTTAATTGAAGTCGGATGGGGCTACCGATGACACTTATCGTCTAGGGAGTGAGCGAAGATGTTGACAAACATCTTCCCATTTTCCTAGGCGATAGCGTTGATATTTTCTAACGTTAACCACTTTAGATTTCATGTTAGCCACCTCGCATATCTGCGACAGTGATAGTCACTGACAACTCTTGCAAACCATTTACAAGCTGTAACTGTTGCATTTGTTGTTGGTAGTAGGCGGTAGCCCCAGCACATTTATAGCAAATTCAGATATTTATATCCACATTAAAATGAATGCACGGTATAAGTTTTTTTCTGTTATGAAACCATTAATTATCGTAAGGCAAAAACGCTAAGCCGAAGGTCACACCCTTTTGCCGTAACGCGTTTTGGGGCATTTTCGAGCTAGAAAAAGCCACGAGTAAAACTTCAGGCCAATGAAGCCTCTGGACAAAACTTTGCCAGTGACCTTACTAGAATAGAATGCTGCTGCGCGGTTCACTTGGCTTTGCGAAAATCGCTACTTTATGACATTAGCTGATTAGTCATGTACAATTAATGCAACCAACAAGAGGAACATTGATATGGCCAATGTCTCAAATTCGAAGCGCCAAAAAGCTACATTTACCCCTAGCTTAAAGAACTTCAAAACCAGTTTGGGTTATGAAGGCATGACGATAAATAAGAAATCGAACGTTCAAACCATTGAAGATTTAAAACGCAAGTGTGCGAGATAAATATGGTGCTGAGTAGGACAAATACTGTTACTCAAATTCTGATGTTTTAATTAACAGATTGAATATAATTGACTCGGATGAACTTGAAAAGCCGAAGTTGAGTTTACGAGTTATAGGTACCTTTCATACAAAAATAATGTTTCTGAAATCAAGCATTTAGACTTCAATCACCTCAAATGTCTACATCACCATCTATTCCAAGATATTTTTGAATGGGCAGGTCAAGTTCGAGAAGTGGATATATCTAAAGGCTACACTCGATTCTGTAGCGTTTCTAGGATTGAAGCTGAAGCTTCAAAATTATTTGATATTATCCCTTCGTTAGATAATTTGGCTTTGCCTGATCTTATCCAAGAATTAGCCAATCTATTTTGTGAATTAAATTTGTTACATCCTTTTAGGGAAGGTAATGGCCGAACTTTACGTTTTTTCTTTGAAGAACTCGTATTTATCCTTGGCTACACCATCGAGTGGCCTAAAATTACTCAACAAGAATGGATTGATGCAAATATTGCAGGGGTATCACTCGATTTAGACCCGTTAATTACAATATTTCGTTTAGCTCTATCTAGTGAAAAACAAGACTGAATTTTTGTGCGATTGCATTAGTTTTAATCGCCTAAACTCAGCTGAGGAATGTTGAACCGCTTTTTTCTGTGAAAAATAACGGGGTGAAAGTGGTTTAACTTATCTTCGCCGTCTAACTTGATGTAGCCAAAAACAGATCAAACTAAATTGGAACTGACAAACTTTAATGTCCTCGGACAATTACAGTGGGAATAGCTGATTTATAGAAGCCGGGTATCGAAAGAAATTTCGTGTTTTTTGGCCGTTTTGATGAGTTTTGGATAACCTGGATGTTTTGTGTTGAGCACATAGTTTTGTTCGCGAGGCACAATCACCGATGGGATCGCCAGCGCCAAGCTTGAATAGGTCGATAACCATTGATCACCGATTTCGGCTGTCTGAAGCGGGGCTGGCTCTTCATTCCAGTTGTCCGGTAAGTCGTCATTTTCAAGGACCAAAGCATCGGCTTCATCCAGTTCCAACGTAAACAAGACATAATTTTCAAGTACTTTGGTATTTTTTAGATGAACCAAGATTTCTAAAATGGCAAGTGACTCTGACGCCGCAACATAAACCGCAGACCGTCCAATAGAATTCCAACGCCCTCCGTACAATCTGGAGCCTTCGCCATCGAAAGCTGACTCTTTCCACTTTTCCTTTACGATTCGGTACAAAGTGATCAAGAAAATACCCCATGCTCTAATCGTCCAATTAGGTTTAGCACACCCTCTGATTCAGCAGTTGTGGCAACCATATCGATAGGGCGGCGATTACCCAAACCAACCACAGGGGATTTGATCCATTCACACGCGGCCAAAATATCACCTTCAAACAAGTTGATGGTTTGGTTGAATATCTCAGCAAAACGGTACAAACGATCACTTTCGTCTTTGTTAAAACGTCCCGCTTTCGATCTGCGATTTAGTGTGGCTGGTGGAATTGTAACAGCGGTAGCCAACTCTTTCTTTTCCAATTTAGAGTGCTTGGCTAGTTTGTCAAAAACATCAAAATCCAGACCTTTATGAACAGACTCATAAAGGGTTACCCCTCGCGATGGAATACCTACTTGCTGCCAAAAGCTAGCTGGCTGTTTAACAGGCTTGAATGCTTGCATTTGTGACATAACAATAACTCCTTATCAGATGATAGTGTCATTATGTATCAGATGATTGCGGCAGGCAAGTTTACAAGTACATAGCTCGGAAAATTGGAGAGCGATAAGTAAGTTAGAGCCTTGTCTTCTAGCTTTTAAGTCCCTTCGCTTGTATCGACAACAACATATTGAAATTCAAGAGGCTGCTAGGATGTTGGGGAACAACAGGGGTAGCTTCAGCAAAAAATTAAACCAGAGCACAAGTAATAAACTTGGATTGGTTGAAAGCCTATAGGTATATCAGCCTATTAGGACACAGCAGAGGCCGCAGTCATCATTGCCTTGAAAAACACGGCAAGTCAGTAGCTTGGTCTAAGTTTACCCCCGTGAGATATCACGGGGGTAGTAGCGAACGACATGATAATAATGGATAACTTTTGGAGGGTAAACCAACAGCCTACAACTGCTTTTGTACAGGGCAAGGGTATTGCTCTTTGAGAGCGGCAACAAGGTAGCTTCCGATAGAGCCCGCAAGCCTATTATATTTTTTTACACGAGGATCATGCTCAATTTGGTTATTGATAAGATCCATTAACTCTTTTGTTTTCCAGTTATATAAAGTGTCGCGATTGGCTGCATCTTTCATGGGCAAGCAATAATCAATGCGCTGATCGCGAGCATCTAATCGAGTGGTATAAAAATCTACCGTATCTGCAGCAGCACGAACGGTGGCTAATAAGTATTGATACTCTTGATTATTCGGCTTTTTATAATACTCCAAGTAATACGTCATAGAGGCTGGATTGTTTTTACTGCCTGAAAGTTCATCAAAACCTTGTGCCGTAGCTCCTGAAAAAGAGCACCATGTGAATAAGCCTAATATGATCCATTTCATCATCATTATTCTCTCCATTTAATACTGTATATAATACTAGGTTGTTTTGATACCTTACTTGGGTTTCTCGATAATTAACCATTATTTATAGTTAAGGTCGGGTTTTATCCTCCTCATTCTCTGTTGGCTGCAAGTTGGAAGGTGGCTCAACACGGTTACTGGTGCCCTCAAATTGTTCACGTGTCTCCTCCACGATTTGTGAGTGGTTGTCGGGGGTGTAATAACGCTCAGTGCCGCCGCGCTGTTTATGCTGCTCAATCGCAGTTTGGCTAGTGTTGCCTAGAGCTTTACCTTTGTATTGTTCGCCCACCATCGTTTGCCACTCGGCTTGAGTCGGCTCAGGATTAAAGGTACGTTCGTGATCTTCTTGAGTGGGTACGCTGGCGAGCACAAAATCTTTAAACGTGTCGGTTGTTTTAAATGCTTCCCATTCATTTGCTCGGTCTTGGCGTGATTTATCATTACTACCGGTAAGAATCTGCTTTGCTCGTCCTTCTTCAGATTTATATTGCTCCTCCACAAAATCTTGGAATGGTATTTCCAGTTTCTCAATCAGGCTCGCCACTTGACGATGCTCTTGGCTGTTGACTTGACTGAGCGTATCGATCTCTTGTTGAGCTTGTGTCGTGGACGTTATCAAACCTTGTGTCTCACTAAAGCTTGCCGCAAAGCCAGTGGCGTAAGTGCCCATTTCCGTATTACGTTCATCGGCCGTGAGGCGGTTGCTCGCCTCAATGGTTTGGTTGGCACCAGATCGGTAGGATTCGATGGCGGCTTGCATTTGGCTTTGTTGTTCGCTGCTCATGTTGCTGAGCGTTTCGCGGTCTTCCTGGGTCCATTTTTGTCCAGTGGACGCGTTCACACTCCCATTCAACCCTACGGCGTCACCGAGTGCGCCGCTTGACAGTCCAGCGTTCACGTCATAGCCACCGTAAGCAGAGTGTAAGAAGGCATTGGCTTTCTCATGGCTCCATCCGGTTGCTGCGATGACTTGTTCTGTCGCTTGACTCACTTGCTCTAAGCCTTTTGAAGCTGCGGCAGTTGCACCGTGCCCATGAGTTAAACCGTAACCTTGGATTGACGAATAACTCTCTTTCCAATCGGCCATCAGTTGAGTGCCACTTTGTGTGCTTTGCGACAAGGCCGCTTGTTGTGTCGAGAGGTTGGATTGAGCTTTGGTGTGCAAGTCTTGCACCGCTTCACTGTATTGACTGGTTGATGCGACGTTCCATTGGAAATTCGACGCGGTAGGGCTAGTGTCATACACGGTGGTATCACCGTATTGCGTTGAAAGCATACCTTTAGTGTCTTGGGTGGTGGTACCGTGCTGTTTCAACAGGGTCGACGTATCAAACTTATTGCCATTGACGTTGTTAAACGTGTGGGTCTGCATTTGCATTTGCGTATTACCGTGGCTGATGTCACCGCTTGAGGCCGCGGCTGAAGTACGGGCATTGGTTTGGTTTATCATCCCCGCCAGTTGGTAGTTTAAACTGCTCATCATGGCCGCCGCCCCCTTGGTTAACGCCAAGGCAATCGCGGGGGTGGACATCATCAAGTAACCGGTGATGGCGGCGTAACGCGTGTTGACGTAATCAATGCCGCTCATGTTCGAGAGGGTAATGCCGCGTAACCCTTGTGTCGCGCCCTGGGTCGCCCCTTCTAAGAACCACATCATGATCGCGTTGAGGATGGTGAAGATCATTGGCCAAGTCGCCAGATAGAAAAAACTGCCCACATAGTTTTTAAGGACAGGCAGCGTCATATGTGGCAGCAAGGCAATGATGGCAATAATCGCCCCAAAGCAGACAAACAAAATCACCCCTATCGAGTGCATCATTGGAATGAACTCTTTGGCTTGCAGTCCAATGTTGGCCCACATGGTCGTCGTTTGCATTTGGTTGGCGGTGTAGGCGTAGTTGGCCGCGATACCTCGGTGCGTGTTTTCGATGTTCCAGCGCGTCATGTTGATGACCATGTTCTGTTTTAAAATATCGACCGCGCTGTTACTGACCCCAATTAAATCTAGGTGGCTATTCTCGATGGCGTTTCTTAAAAACGTTGAGTTGATATTACTTTCTCTTCCTAAAATATACGCGCCCAGTTTATTGAAGGTTCGATTGGCTTCTTGATCAAATTGTTGAGTGATTTCAGGAAACGCGTCGCGGCAGGTTCTGTATTCACCCTGATGGTTATAGAGCCCACGAATGGGGGACATCGATTTTGTGGCGAGAAAACCCAGTAAATCCGGTGCTTGCAGGATGTCTTGCATGGAGTACTTTTTGTTAATTCGAATGTCTCCGACGATGCAGTTGTGATAAAAGTCTTTCCAATAGCGTTGCAGATCAACGGTTTCGGCGTTGGCGCTACGAAGCAACGTGTATAAATTCGAACCAAACACCATGCCCGAGGAGCTGTAGCTTTCATCCTCTGTACTGCTAAAGACGATTTCAATGCCTTCGGTTAAGCCTTGCATGAACGTGGTGGCCGCCCAACCGGGTATCGCGACGATGTAAGGCACGTTATTCACGTAATAAATGCGCATGGGATCTTGTGCGTCATTGATATGGACGGTGGCTTTCATGCTGATAAGAAAAGTAGGGATAGCCAAGTAAATAAACATAAAACGCATCACATGTTTCGCGTCTCGATAGACAAAAAACAGAGTGGCACTGATGATAAAAGCCAGTTGTAAGGCGATTTCGATTAACGAGCCAAAGGTGTTGGTGGTAAAAAAAGTGGCGACAGCGTTCAAGGCTCGTTGCAATTGAGGGCCTGCGCCATAGAGATAAAAGTCTAAGGTCATGGGGGATCTCCTTTAATGGCCAAAGGTGAGGTTCGATAGGGTAGCGTCACTGGCCGATTGGCCAAGGAGCTTTCGTTTGCGTTTTAGGCGCTCAGTGAGGGCTAAGTACGCGTTCAATTTTGTTTTGTGACGGTCTCGAAGGGTTTGTAAGTAATCCCTTGCCCTGTTGATGCCTTCGAGAGTGCGATTGACATCGTTAGGGTTCACTGAAGCGAGGTTGGTCATGGATTGATTGACGATCATCAGCATGTTATTGAGATAGGCATGCAAGAGATCGGCGGCAATATTTTGAGCGTATAGATGGCTTTCTGGTTGCAGGTTGAGGTGCGCATCATCAATGAGCATCGCCAAGATAGGAATGTCACTGAGTTCAACAAAACTCTTCTCGGATTCGGTGATAGGTTGGTCAGATTGTAAGTGGGCGTAGAGCGTATCAACGGTGTGGCGAACCTTGGCGTTAAAGGCTTGGCTTTCACTTAGGTTGATGGCGCTGAGGCTCATCGAGAGGCAGGTCTCGGTGTTTTCGCATCGATACACCTCCAAATCCCCTCCGGTCAAAAGGGCGTTAATGGCAGTGTCGTTACCCACTAGCATGGCCGGAATGTAGCTTGGCGTCCCCTGCGCGTCGTAAATGACGGTACCAGTGAGGCTTAAGATAAACTCGGCGACCTCTTGGTTGTCTTGAAGGTAAGCGCTTTTCATGAGCGCATCCCACACCACATTTAGGCTCACTTTCACGGCGTGCGCGGTGGCATCGTCGGTGTTGCCAGCCAGTGTGCTCTGGTTGGTACGGATGTTGCGACATTCGTGTTGCGCTTCTAACCAATCAGCGAAAGCGTTGCTTTGCGTGCCTAGGGTCGCGCAGGCATGACGCTTGGCTTCCCCATCGGTAAAGGCCGCTAAACCAGAGACCGCCGATTGCGCTACTTGGCAAGAGTTCATCGAGGTGGTGAGGAATTGGTCAGCAATAGCCTGCAGTTTGTCCCGATTCTCTTTGATGCTCGGCGCCCAAGTTTGCAGCGCTAAATCCACCGCGAAGGGCACGGCGTTAGCAATGACGGCTTTACCAAAAGACACCAGTTGATCCGAATTAATGTGAGAAAAACCGCCCATAAAAGCATCAATGCCTCCGCATCCTGCGCTGACAGAAGGCAAGGTGATGGCGGCCAATTGAATGTTTTTGATGTTGGTGCGAGCAAACAAGCTGCCCGCATTATAGTAAGTGGCTGATTGGCCTTGATAGGCACTTGGGTTCGTGATGTTGCGGCTAAAACTGCTGTCATCCCAAAAGCTGTCCATGGCGTCGCCCAGGCCGCCCGCATGAAGTGAACCGGCAATACTCATCAAGAGAGCCAGGAGGGTAGGTCGCGTCATTGTAAACTCTCCATTATGGTGACATCGGCGCGCACGGCTTGGTAGCTCTTAAGCAGCTCAGTGTACGGAACATTACCTTCACTCAAACGCACGTACTTACCATTGCTGACGTTAATTAAGAACGTAGCGGGCGTAATGGCGTGTTTGAGATCCCCAAAAAACGCGGCGGTGATGTCAGAGGTCGTCGGGATAGGCGTGATGTAACCGGGTATGGGCTGTCCGTCAAAGGAGAAATCGTACACAGGTAATTGAGTTGTTTGCTCGAGTCGCTTCATGGTCGGGGCAAAATGGTGGCACTCAGGGCATTGACTAAAATGGAAGAAGACCAAAGCGTACTGACCTGTCATCACAGGGTGAGTTTGCGTTTGAGCGAATGAGGGTGAGGCGAGCAGCATCAGCACACCCAGCAATAACGTGCGAAGGAAAACGTTCATAGGGGGCTCCTTAATTTAAAAGTCGCTGTCTTGATAATCGGTCGCGACGTTGTGAAAGCGAGAGAGCAAGTCTTTTTGTGAAATGAAGCCGTAGGCGAGGGGCTTGAGTGCTTTGGTGTGAACATTGGCCAGCATTAAAGCCGGTGTGTAGCGCACCTGTACACGCCCTGTCTTATCAATACGGTTTTCATCAATCGCCTCAAAGGTCTGACCGTCTTTGCTGATCCCCACCAGTTCGATGTGGTACCGGTGGGCAAAGTCTTGGATGGAGGGCGCCAGAGTTTGAGATAAGGTGTCTTGCCCTTCGTAGATGAAGTAGAGGCCCCAACCTTCTTGCACCAATTGACGCACAGTGGCTTCGTTTTTGAGCTGGAGACCTTGATAGTACGTCGCTCTTGCGGCTTGCTCTGTGGGGCGGTCTTTGGTGTACGAGTATTCGGGGTGTTCGTTGATGAGCTTTTTGAAGGTCATGCCCGTTTGAGTGGTTTTGCCATCGATGAATTTTTTCAGCTTCATCAATTTTAGATTTTTCTCTTCATCGGCTGGGTTAATCGTGGCATCGTTTAACGCTTCCTCAAATGTCCGGTGGAACCATTGCATCTGCTCGGTGGCGCTCATCACAGTAGACACGCTATTGGGGGGGAGGCGCTCCTCCTCTTTGGGTGGGGCTTTCGGCGCTTTGGCCTCGTTATACCAGCGCCAGCCTTTGGGGGGCTCATTAGCGAAACTGTGAAAGGCAAACACAGACAACAACATCAACGGTAGGAGGTTGATTATTAATCGGTTAACGGAGTTGTTCACCGTTTTTGTGGATATCTCCTTCATGGTGTGACCTCATTATTGCCAGAAACTCAGCATCTTGTGGGTGCGCGTGTGAAATAACATCCAAAGTGCTTCATCGTTACCGTGTTTTTGTTGGTGCCTCATCATTTCTTGCTTGAGCTGATGGAGTTTTCGTTTGAACAGAAGATGGCGGATCAGGGTGGTAGCAAACCCGGTTGTCGACAGGGTGGCCACAAGTAGAGGGAGTAGGGGGTCCATATCATGTCCTCATCATTGATTAAGTTAAGGTCTATAAGCGCTTTGCAATCGCTCTTGGATTTCTTTTGCTGAAGGCAGGTTGGTGTTGCGGTGCATGTCGTCATAAAAGTCCGAAAAGTCGAGGCGTTCAAAATCTATGTTTTGAAGCTGCTCGGGGGTAAGGGCGCCGCAAATGGGGGTTTTGGCGGTTCCCAGACTGATACCTAACTGGCCTTTCGAGCCTTGCTCTTGGATGATGCGTGCCAACTTGCTGTCAAAGACGCAGTAGGTCTTCTTTTTCCGGATACACGCGCCTAAGACTTTTTCTGCGCAATAACTGCCAAGGGCAATCGTAAGCCCTTGCTCTTTGGCTTGGCCGAGCGCCTTCTCTTCATCGTTGCATTGCGTCACGCCAATACTCGTGCCCCAACCGCCGTCTTTGCAACAGTCGGCAAAACCAAAAGCCGCGTCTGTGCACTTCATGCCTTTGCCTGTAAATATCATTGGTGGATCGCCAAGACCGTCAGCGGCTTCTGCGAGGGCTGCTAAGGCTGAGGTGCTTTCATTAAAGCGGTTTGAAGTGGTCGCCATCACTTCAAAGCAATCGCCATCCAGACAAAAGCTCTCTTCTCCACAGATTAATTGAGTGGCACTGCAGCGCCGTTGTGGGCAGGATTTATTGACTTTCTCCTCAATGCACACACCGTTTTGCTGGAGGCTGCAATGGGTTGACGTCGTGGTGCAATCGGCGGGCAGGACGTTGCACGTATTGGGTCGAGTGCATTGGTGGTCAACCCGATACTTCCAGCAATCGAGCGTGGTCGGAATGCCATTAATGGTCCGGGTGGCTCGACCTTCAATACACTGCTGGCGAGTGACATTGCACGAGTTCATCAGGCTGCATTGTGTTCGCCAGGTTATGGTGTTTTTAATGCAGTTCCCACCAGATAAGGTGAACCCGTTTGAGCAGCTTAGCGTGGCTTTTTTCGTTTGTGTGGTGGGTCGACAAATCTCGTAGCGTTTATCCCAGTGTTCGCTCGCTTGCCAATTAACGTGATAGGTCTGTTTTAACTCGCCAAGCGTGTAGCCTTGATTGGGAGAGACTTGCTTCCCGCCCCATAAATACGTGGTTCGTGACGATGAGAAAATGCCATCACCTCCCGTTTGACTCACATAATGTTTATTATTGTATCGGCATTGTGGGAGGGGACGTTGGCAATCCTCCCCTTGCTGTGTCCAGCCGGATGGACAGCGGTAGAGTACTTCACTGAGGCTCACGGAGGCGACGGGGACTTTTTCACACGGTACTGGGTTGTGAGTCGGCCGGTGACATTGCTTTGCGATGTTATCGATGACGCACTGCGTGGCGTTGTCACAATCCACGTACTGATTAGACTGACCATGACTGATCTCATAGGCGTTCTCAATGCCAAGGGTGGCGAATCGATACGTATCATCATTGGGGTCAATGATGGCACTATTATTGTTAAACCCCTCTTGTATTGCTTGAGCGTGTTCGTTGCTGCCAAACTCCAACGTGGATTGGTTTGTGATTTGTGCGTCAGTCATCCCAGCTTCATCAGGCTGTCGGATTTGGCTTTCACACCCTGGATTATTGTCGCTGCAGAAGTCGGACAGGTTAAGCGTCATCTCTGAGGGGGTGTAAGCCTCATTTTGGGCGTTTTTCGCCCATTCCACGTTGTCGTAAAACGTGTTTTCTTGTGGGTCGGCAAGGGTAGGAAGGGAGAAGAAGAGAGCGGCGCTGAAAGAGAGCCAAAAGGGCGTATTCAAGGGGAACTCCTATTGAGCACTTGTTTGGCGATGTGTCCTACATCGCCTTGGCTTAAAATCGTCAATGCGTTGGGAAGGGCAAGGTTGCCGTGAACCATGTCGTAAGCATTTTTCGGGCAAGACGCTTCATTGCACGCGTCTCCAATCGCCACAAACACGGGGACATGGGTGATGTTAAATTGACGAAACCATTGTGGGCTGATGGCAAAACCGCCCTCAATCGCCTCTCCCTCGTCGGACGCTTCTAACAAATCCATGATTCGAGAGGTGGTTGGGACCATGCCTTCTGGCAGTACCCCACGTATCACGAGCGGAACCTGATATTGCTGACTTTGTTTGAGGAGCTGTTTGAGCGCGTTATCAGGCATGGAAAGTGACACAAACACCATCACACCTTGTGCCTTTTTGTTTGGATTTTCCTGAGGCACCCCAAGCACACTCGCAAGCGGCGAGTCTTGCAACGCCCTATCTAGGTGTTGATTCATCGACAACGCTTCTTGCTTATGTTTTTGACTCCGCTCTAGGAGGGGAGCCAGTTCACTGTGATTGACTGGCGCTGCAATGGTCTGCTCTTGCTTGGCTAGGGCTTTGAGCTCTTCTTGTGAGTAACCCACTCTGGCCAATGCAAGGGGGCTAACCAGCAGAATAAGTAACAGCCAATAGGCTCTTGGGCTAAATGACATCGTCTCGTTTCCTTATAAAAATACGCAGTTACGTTTACGCCAGTTCACAAAGCCAAAGTTTCCTCCAGTTATTGGGTTGTCTTTGCCTTGCTCCCAAAGTGACGACGTTGTGCCGTAGGGATAACAGTGAGCGGCATCACCAATCGGTGCCGACAATTGATAGCGATAACGACTTTTCGGCAAGATAGGCTCTGGCCACTGATAACAGACCGCGCCATCCTCGCCTCGTGTTTCCCATACAATGCCTTGCCTGTGCATTTTAAAATTAAAACGCTCTAACATCAGTGTTCCAACTTGAGGGCCGGTATGAGAGTAAGCGCTGTTACCGGTTAATGGGTAGACGCTGCCTTGTGAGCCTAAACACCAAAAAAGTGCATCAAAAGGCAAAACGCGCCCCGTGGTGGTCGCCATGGCTTCGGTGATACAGGAGAGCTGCGTGGTGGGGTGGCCAAATAAAATGGCTTCAGGGTTAAGAATGAACGACATCTCATCATCATCCCAAAAGGGATCAAGCTCGGTGAGGTAGGCCAAATCGAAATTATCCGTGGCCATACAGGCCGCCGACTGCATCAGTTGTAGCCAATAAATCACCGGATATTTGTACCAATGCACATGATAAAAAGCATTGCCACTGGTTTTGGCGCTTGAGTCGTGCTGCGAGCCTCCTATTTGTTGGCTCTTGTCATGACTCAACTGCATCCCCATGTTGACCATACAGTAGGGGACTCGCGTCACGTCCACCAAGGAATACGGCTCCCAATACCCGATGTTTAAGCCAATTTGCATAAAAATGGGCGGGGGTTTAGGACAGTAGGAGATAGGCATGCTTGGGTTGGCGGTGTCAGGGTATGAAGAGCTAATGAGAGGCACACTGCCCAGTGTCATAGGAAATAGGCAGTCCCAGCAAATATCAGACAATGGATTTAAAAAATGCCCCGTGCAAGCGGCGGATTGAGCTTGGGTTTGCCAAGGAAATAGGAACAAACCAAACAGTAATAACCTAGGGGATCTCACGTTTTTCTCCTTATTTTGTTGTCGTCTCACTCTTGTTCATGGCCGAGGTGAATAGCGTCACGTCGATCTCAGTGATCTTCCACCGCGCTCCGTCTTGTTCAATCAATGAAGGAATGTGTGAGAGTTGAAACTGACGGCTGTAGTGACCTTGTTGGTCAAAATAAATTCGGGCGTCAAACTCTTTGGCGACGTTTTCTGGACTGCCGTTGGTGAGGGTCCATTTTATCGGCTTATCTGCGCGGTATTGTTTAGCCCAAGCGCGCTGTCTTGGGTCGTCACCATCAAGAAAGACAATCACATACGAGTAATCGAATGAGTGTTTGGGAATATCGATTGGCCAAGTGTCGGTATCAAAGGGGTTGATGACGAGGCCTTTGGCATAAAGGAGGTTGCCTTGTGCATCCTTGATATTAGTGGCCAGCTTTAATGATGGGTCGATGTAAAAGGTGTTGGGCGCGGTGGTGGTGGTC
This sequence comes from Vibrio sp. 10N.247.311.51, assembly GCF_041467855.1. NCBI lineage: Bacteria > Pseudomonadati > Pseudomonadota > Gammaproteobacteria > Vibrionales > Vibrionaceae > Vibrio > Vibrio sp. 10N.247.311.51. The sequence continues at coordinate 17,347 of NZ_JBFSVK010000003.1, forward strand.
AACCCTTCAACGGGAGGGGGTCTTCGCACGCTCTTTTCTACGCTCTCCACAAACTGCTGCTGCATCTTTGCCGTTTCTCCCGTGGCTTCTAAGTGTGTCAATCGGCTGTTGATCCATTGCAACATGTCGACTTCTGCGATGGGAAACAGTTCGCCTTGACGGCCGAACTGTTTCCCAAGCGCGGTGGGGGCGAGGGTGAGTAAGGTGATACTGATCACTTTTAAGAGTGCGGTGGGTGTGATGGATGAATGACCGTGAACAATCATAAGCTCATGACTCCTTTTTAAGCGCCTCAATAACGTAATGTTGGATCTCGGTGGTTCTATCTGGCGCGCCGCTGATGAGCGCGCCTGGCACGAGGATCACGAGGTGGTGCGCTTGTGCGTATTCTTTCAAGAGGCGCCTGAGTTCCGTATCAAAGGTCGCCAGTTGCGCGCTGTGCGCCTGATCGCCGAGATTGGCTTCAATGAGTTGGTCTTGATATTGCGATAACGTTTGTTCGATATCGAAGACCACGATTTGAGGCGCCGTATTGAGCTTGATGGCTATCGTGGTGAACATCATTAACGCTATAGCCAACAAGGCATAGACAAGATGGGTGTGACGGATGGATTTCATTTATCCTCCTTACCGTAGATGAGGGTATTAAAGGTCTCAATTTCCTTTCCGTAAAAATGCTCGGCGGTTTGATTGACGGCTTCCATAAGTGATAGGCCTTGGTTCATCAAGTTTTCACAATATTCAAATTCATGCGGCTCTGTCGAAAGGCACGCACGAGTAAAAGGATCGGCAAACAAGCGATGAAAGGTCGTGACATTCCCGGTTTTTAGCATGACAGAGCTGTAACCGGCGATGGATGACTTTTCAAAACTCTTGATGACAAATTGCTCATAGGGTGAAAAGTGTGAAGGATTGTCTTTGATGAATTTCGCCAATCCACTGCCTTGACGCAGAGTGATGTGAATGTCAGAGTTATTGAACGCGGCAAGCGCTTCGGGTGTGCTGTAAAAATCTTCAATCCCTTGCGTTACGGTGCAAAACGATCCCCCAAATTTTCGGGCGGTGCGATAACCGGTATTGATGAACTCTTGTGCCTGCGCATTAGAGCCGGCCATCAGAGACCACGCTTCTTCAATGATGCACATCTTCGGCGTGGAACGGGAGCCGGACAGGTACATCTGCTGAGTGATGCTCGACATCAGCGCAAAAATCACCGGTCGCATGATGTCCGAGGGAAATCCGTCCAATTCAATGGTGGTAAAGTGGACATTGGGATCGAGCATGGACGGTTTATTGAAAGTGTCTCCGTAGATCCCCTCTGAGCGGTATTTATTCAGTTGCATGGCGATATCGGAAAGGCGGCGATCACCGCCTTGTTTTTCGGCCGCCGCAAACAGCGCTTCTTGCACATGGTCAACCAAGGTCTCGCTTTTGTGTGCCTGCCAAGCCGCAATGATGCAATCTCCGAGGACCGATTTCTCAAAATCCCCCATTTCGTGTGTAGGGCAGGCCATGGTCGCAAAGAGTCCGGTGATGGTGTGGAGCGTTTCCTTGAGAGGGTTGACCTGCTCGCCTTTCTCATCGGTATAGTCATCGCCCATAGCAATGCGCTCTAGATGAGTAAATGGATTGAGGTAAATCTTGTCAGCCGTCATATAGCGGCCGCCAAGCATCAAGGTAAGCTTTTTAAAGCTCTTTCCTTTGTCTAACGCCCAGATTTTACCGTTCATGGCAAAAAGGGTTTCGGCGAGCTTTTGCACAAAGAAGGATTTTCCTGCCCCGGAGCCTCCGGTCAGGGCGATGTTGTAGTTATCTGAGCCACAATTAAACGGATTAAACCAAAAGGCTTGTTGGCGCATGGTGGGCAGCATCATACCGCCACTGAAATTCTTTACGTCCATCACAAGAGGCAAGAGGTTGGCCACATTGCCGGTTTTCACGGTTTGGATGCGTCCAGCACGGTCGCAATCGGCCCAAAAACCATCGGTCATCATGAATGGTAAGGTTGTCATGAGTGCTTGGCTTTGCAGCATCGAGACGGTTTGTAAATCAATCCCGCCAGAGCGAAAGGCGTTAATGGCCGTAGTGCGATGCAGTCGCTCGGATTTTTTGTTGGTAAATAACGTCAGCGTCAGGTGCATGTATGCCATGCTGTTGATGCCATCCGACATTTCATCTCGAATTTGCTCGCGTTCGGCTTGCTCTTTCTTCGCTTGAGGGAAGAAAAATGCCATCGGGGACTTGAGCGTTTTTTCTAGCTCTCCAATGCGTCCGCCATTTTTGGTCGCAAAACTGCCCGATTCTTGATGGCGAAAATTGAGGGTCATGAGGTGTGGACATTGCACATTTTTGGCCACGCTCTTTAAGGACGCAAAACAATCGGGCAATGCGTACAGGCGGAAAGTGCGAGGCGTACTGCGTAAACCCAATGAAATGATCCGCGAGGTCACCCTTTGATGTTGGCGGTTACTAAAGCGAACATCGGTGTAATGTCGGCGCGTTAAAAACTCGGTATCAGGAGAGAGGGCTTGTTTGTAGATCAACGCTTCGGGGGCGTATTTCGATTCGCTCGGTGAGGTTTGTGTAGGGTCAAAATTGAGAATGCCTTCGACGTAGTTGATTAAGCCTTCGGGGGTGAGCGGTGTGAGCTCCAGTCCAATTTGGGATAAAGAAGTGGTGAGTGCCTCTTTGCAATCCAACACCTGGTCAACATCGTCCGTACTGGAGACAAACAACCACGCGGTGTAATCTTTGATGTCAAAGTAATGCTTCTGACGATGAAAAAAGCCGTGGTGAGCCGCAAAGTTGGCGTAATCGGCTTCTTGTTTTGCTAATTCACTGCAAATACCCGTACGAGCGGATTTCAATGCGGCATTTTGCTCAATCAAATGACTCACGCGGTTGTGGCCCATCATGGAAACATGGTAATCCCATTTATGGCCAGTCGGTAAATCCATGATGAGACGGTTAAACGCCTCCACCATATCGTCATTCGCCCCCGCTAAGACGCTCAATTTGAAGCCAAATCCGACGCCTTTTCTGTTATGAAAGAGGCCGTGCTCCGCATCAAAAGTCCGGTAAGGCAGTTCAGAATGCAGGTGGTTATATTCACGTTTGGCTTCTTGATAAAACCCTTTTAAATCTTTTGATACGCCCATGGCGTTAATCCTTCTTGATAGCCTGAACAGGGCGACCTGTCCAAGTAGACTCGTCTAACACAATATAAATATCCATCGTGTCGAGGTAAGTGGTGGTGTCATCCGAAGTAAAAGGAAAAATCACCACCTTCCTAACCGTGTCTTGGGTTCGCACAGGATGGCCTTCACGTGTGCGTCTTGGCAGTAAAACAAAAGGATGAGAAGCCAGGACGTTCGCCTCGATGGCGCGTTTTGAGGTTGGATGGGTTGAGATACTTCGAATGTCATCCATGCTCGCGCAGCCGGGAGTCCCGCCGATTTTTTTGCAGCTGAATTCGTCTTGAAAGCCCGCCGAGCAGCCGGCGAGGGCGCTGATAAGCAGCGCGGTGAAAAGCTTGATAGTCATAAAGCGGACCTTAATTTAATTGTTGGTTAACTTCTGCCGCAAGAGGGTTGAGAGTGATGGTTTCTAAAAGGGTGTCCGGTTTTGCTTGCTCTTTTTCCTGACGAGCAACATAGCGTTTGATCGCCTCCTCATCATCGAGAGGGAACCCTTTCGTAAAGACGATATTCACGATGCCCCCTGGATTGATTTCGATGAAGGGGTGGTATAACTCGGCTAAGGCAATGTAGTAATCCGAAAGCTTGCTCCCTACTTCTGAGGTGGCGTTGCCCAATAAACTTAATCCCACATCTTCGCTGTTGATGCTGGACGTTGAGCCCAGCGCTGAGGTCGAGGTGGTGTTGGCCAATCCCGCTCCCGCCTCTCCCAGTCCGGTTAAGATGCCGGAGATCCCCGCCATTTGGACGATTTTGCCGTTACGTAAAATCGAAGTACCACGGATGCCATTGCGACCAAAGTTAAAGACAGTGCCTTGTACAGGAATGTCTAAAATGCGACCGTCCCGAATGCAGCTGAGGGTGTGAGTGCGGGCCACGCCACGACTCGAAGAGAGGTCTCCGTACACGCTTCCAATGATGGTGCAGTCTTTGAGGTGGCTCTTTTCTCCATTGGGCAACACGCCTTCATGCACGGTTTGAAACACGATGGGGGCGGTATCACTTTGGCCGAACGCTCCGGCATTGGCATCCGCGCCACCGGTGATTTTGGCGGTCACAAAGGTGCCCGACGGGACGTAATTGTCAACGGTGCGTTGGTAGGCTGACTCTGAAGAGGCTGTCCAAAAAAAATCAAACGAGTCAAACGCTTGTCCTTGGTCATCAAACGAGGCCTTATCGGCGTTGCTGTATTGAAAGCTCTCTTTTTGCAGATCATGGGTGGCGTAAGAGGGCAAAGGTTTGGGAGGAAGAGGGCGCGAACCAAATGGCGCCGGCTCTCCCATGACGGTCAGGTGACTGGCTTCCTTCGAGGCTGACGCTGGGGTTGATGGCAAGGCGACAGTGCGCTGCGCTTCTTGATTATTGCGTATTTCAGCGCGTAAGCCTTCGTTCTCTTTTTTTATTTGTGCGAGCGTATTTTCATTGCTCGTTATCAAACGTTCGACGTCTCGATTGAGGCTTTCCATCTTCTCTTTGACGTCTTCAATGTCTTGACCTTGTATGGTTAATGCTGAGCGGTTGTCTTTGTCGGTAAAATCATCAGTAATGATTTCCCCAAAATTGGGCGCAGACTCAACGACTTCTTGCGCAATATCAAGCGAGGAACGAGGTTGTTTAAAGGCTTTAAATGCAAAAAAAATCGCGACCAAGAGCGCAATGGCCAACAAGCTGAGGATTTGGTTGCGTTGCTTACTTTGCTTATTGGCATTGACTCCATCCTCTAAGTCCGACTCTCTTAAAAGCCACTGTTTAAATCGTCTCATTAGAGTCCTCCTGTGATGATGTACAGATGGGTAGATTCACCTGGGGCCAAGGTATAACGATCAAGTGAGGCACTCCGGCTGGCGTAACTGTAAAATTGCGCCTCAGTAAGGGTGACGGTGTCACTGGATTGATTTTTAACTTGATAAATAAGCCCGGAGAAAGGGCGACCAACAAACAGGGTTTGCGGAATAATGGCCAGTGGTGACGTGTCTTTAGGGAGTGTCTCTGGGTCTATAGGATGAACGCGAAAACCTGGGATAGGCGTTTTTGAGCGTTGCCAATGTATCATTTGTTTGGTGAGTTGCCCCAAGGCCAAAGGGTATTCGAGATCTTTTTCAAAGACACTTTTCTCTGCGGTAGAGCGAAGTGAAATAAACTCATTGACCACCGCAGGGACCGCTTTAGGGTTGATAAAAAGCGAGAAATTTTGGCCTTTTTCTGTGGTGACGTGCGCAGTAAAAGGCAAGGCGATGTTGAGTTTTACGCTAATCGAGCCCGATTGGTCTCGTTGATTGGCTTTAGCGAGACAAAATCCTCTAGGGCAATGAAGGTTGACTATCTTGTCGTCTTTCACCACTAAACGGTTGGTGTTGACCGAGGATAAGGGCAACACAATGGTGTCATTTTGCTCAAAATAGTAGGTTTTTGCGGCAATCGTATTGGCGTAGCTGAGGATGGGGGAGAACAACAAAGTAGCAACAATAGAAATGATGCGTGTTTTCATAAGGGTACCTCTTGAACGATGCTGTGAAGTTCAATCAAGCCACTAGAGTAATCGGCCTGGAGTAAATAGGTGACGGGCTCAGGGTCGAGTGCGCGCCCCGCGATGGTTTTGTTGAGCGTGCCTTTGACCCGTATTTTCATTTCATTGAGACTGATAGACAGCGTGTCAACTTCAAAAAAACTGGTGACGTCGTTCTCGATGATAAATTCGGCTTCTCGTATTAACTTGTCTTGTAGGCCGCTCCAGTATTTAGGCGGCACGTACGTAATGAGTAAGTTGAATTGACGTTTAACGTTAGAGGGCGTGACATTAAATTTTAGGTGTATCCACCAATCGGCCATCATAGAAAGGTACGCTTCATCAACCGCATCGCTTGAGATCGTAAACGCTCGGTCGATATGAGGTGGCACGACGGTGCGCTTTTCCGCTTGGCTTTGATTTAATAAAGCAAAACTCAACCCAGCGACTCCTAAGGCGGTGATCAACACCACCGCGGTGAGGACGTAATTGATAAAGCGAGCCGCTTTAAGCGCCTCGCCGTTATGTTCATTGAGCATCAGTAAATCCAATATTTTTTTGTGGCGGGGGGCGTGCGTTTAAAAATGGTTTTATTCGCCGTGTCATCCCCATACCAGTGGATGAAGTGAATGATGAATTTGGGGCCGTGTCGGACTTTTAAGCTGCGAATGGTGAGGAAAAAGCCGATACACACGGCGACTGCGACCAACCGATTGATGTTGAACAACATCAAAAACAACAAGATAGAAGGGAGCATTTCATCGATTGGGAATCCGACTATTTTGACGTCGGTTTGTAAGTAGTTTGGAAAAGCGAAGAGGGTTTGTTTGTCTTGATGATCCATGGTGAAATAAGGCGAATAATGTCGCGCTCTCCTTATGTGGTTTATAAGCCTACAAACCCTTTACCGACTTCCCAGAACACCACGCCAACGAAAAAGCCGATGATGCCACCCACCCAGTTCTTTTGCATGATGCCCACGATGATGCCGCCAATTAGGCCTGCCACTAAAATGTAGAACTCGCCAGAAGACCCCGTTCCGACCGTGTTGGTTACGGTATCTTTACCACTGGCAAAGAGGTCATTGGCGTAAGCGGGTGACGCACAAGCAAAGTAGACGGCCATAAGCGTGCAGACGTAACGCCAATACGTAAGAGGGCAGTGAAAGCGTGATGTTTTATTTTTCATTTGGTTACCTTTAAATGTAGATAAGAGGTGCACGACATCGCACCGCCATTATCAAAAGGGGTGTCGTGCATCTGGTGGGTTGAAAAATGGACGTTGTTCGTTCGTCAGACTTTTGGGCAGGCTTTAAACCGCATGAGTTAAGATGTTGCCGTTGAGTCCCATGCGCTTCTTGATTACATTAAAGGCAACAAGGAAGCGTTTACATACTTCAAACCGCGATTGCGACTGACGTGTTGTTTCCAATTTTGAGGGGTCATTATCGTGTTCTTGAGTTTACGATAATGTTTTTTGCGAGCATTTTTTGATGGTGGTGGTGTGAGTTGACGGACCGATTGGGTGTGTTTTTGAACCGAAACGAAATGAACACCCTTCCAATAGAAAGGAAAGGGGAGGCGGTCAGTAAAAGGCAACAAAGCAGCAAATGCCATGTATTCACGCCCGACCGAGCCCAGTACTTTGAAGCTGACAAAATCCCCTTGTTCAACAAATCGGTCCAATAAACTCCCCGCCTCATCTTCACGACAATATCCGTATACAATTTGCATTATTTAAACTCCTTTTAAGGACATTGTTTTGCTCTTTTAAAAGAACAAAACAATGGGCTCTCTCTCAAGAGCCGTGCTACAAACTGGCTTGTGTATTCTTGTAGTAGAATACGCACACCCAAAGGGTGTGGTCTGGTATTCCCAAGTAACTCTGTTGAACCACTCAACCAGCATGCTTAATTGAGTAGAAAAACAGCCTTGGACGTCGCCCCAGATAAGGCTCCTGAACTTTTTAGGCATATTACGCAGGCCTGCGCCCATCTGCGGCGCTTTTTGCAATAGTGAAGGCAGCCACTCTTACGGTGATGCGGGTGTTGGTATGCAGATGGAATAAAAAGCCGACGAATGTGTTTTTCGACTTTGAGTTTAAAGACTGCGATATCAACGTAGTCAGTATGAATCAACATTAATGGGGAAGACAATGTTTGAATACATCGGAAACGCACAATGGACTTGGTGTTCGATAGCTCGTGAAAGAACGGGGCCAAAAGGGTTTTCTGAAGAACATGCTCTGATGTTTAAGGCGGGAACGGTCCGCTATCCTGGTTGGGCTGCAATAGGTTAAACCAGGACTATTAGCAACAACATCTTTTCGTTGTGGACAAAGGTAAGCTTTATGACGTTTTTGTGAGCGTCTCATTAACCCGCTCGTGAGTATAACCATGAGCTAAAGCCCAGCGATGGAGATCTTCAATCGGCATAGGTTTGGCGTAATAGTAACCTTGATGTTGAAAGACGCCTCTTAATAAAAGCCCTTTAGCTTCGAGTTTATTTTCAACCCCTTCCGCTACTAGATTGAGCTCTAATTGTTTAGCCATCTCAATATACCCATCGAGAACAGCGGACTTTCCTTCATCAATGGACCGTGTAAACATTTTGTCTATTTTGATAGTGTCAATATCGAAATAATGCAAATACGAGTTTCCGCCATAACCGGTACCTGCATCATCAAGGCTTATTTTAAGTCCTAATGTTTTGAGTAAGGCGATACGCTGACTGGCAAACGCTAAATTTTCAATCGGTTGACGTTCTGTTAATTCAAGCGTCAGTTTTGAGTAGTCGTGCTGAAACCGCTTTAAATAGTGGTAAAAATCGTCATTTTGGAGGTGCAGAGGAGTGATGTTGACACTGCAATAAAACTCGGAGTTTTGACTCATCAAAGACGATAAGTCTTGGTAAATCGTTGTAATGAGATTCTCTGTTGTTGGAATGATCTCCCCACTTTGCTCTAGATAATGGATGAACTTGCTTGGTTCTATGACACGGCCATCAGAGGGAAGCCATCGGAGTAAAGCTTCGACACCGAGCATTTTACCTGTTTGTGCGTCGACGATGGGTTGATAATAGGGGAAAAACTGGGCGTCTCGAACCGCTTTTTGAAGAGCAATTTCTTTTTTTGCGTGCCAATAGGAAACACATAACCAAAGAATGGTGAGTGAAATCATAAAGAGTAAAGTGGTAACTGGCCACAAGTTTTGCTTAAACTTCGAGAGCACTCGTGAGGTAGATACGGAGGATTCAAAGGTAAGAGGCAGATAGTTTGAAGCAACCGAGTTCGAGTACAGGCGATCGGCATTGGGCAAACTGCCTATTTCAAGGATAGTGTAATTTTCTTTTGGTAAAGATAAACGAATAGAGCGTTGATGGTTTAAATCATTTTCAAGAAAAAGGTATTCCGTACGTAATGGAAAGAGGAAACCATATTGTCCATTCGAACCGTATAGATAGGGGGGATGTTTTGGGGTTGTAGAGAGAGAAACAATCGCTAAACGCCACATTTCCCCTTTTAGTTGTGTCTTGAGTAAGTTCTTAAAATTACGTTGTTCAAATTGCTCAACGCCAAAAGGGGAGCAATAGGTATAGGGTTTCTGTTTATCAAGATTAACGATGGGTATCGACATAAGTAGATGCGACACATAAAGCTTCTCTAACTGCTCTATAGTGTCAGTGGAGCATTCACCGCTAGCGACGCTTGCTTCAGAAAGAGTGGGTTTTTCAAGGCCATATTTAATCGCAACAGAAACGATTTGATCGAGGTAGTCGACATCATGCTTAATTTCCTTATGAACTTGATAAAGACTGGTTGCTAATGAAGCCAATAAGCTAAACAACAGGGCCAATAACACAACACCAGTCTTATAGACCCATTGAGGGTGGGGACTGAATAAGCGGTTTAACCAAGGGGGTCTGGATCGCATGCTTAACTCTTTATAATTATAATTCCAATGAATGGTGTTGAGCTGTCAAATGTTATTATGCGGTTTAATTAACGTTAATTGCTATAAAACCTTTTAATTTGAAAGGGTAAAATTATAAAAGTGGAAAGCCGATCACTTTTTGTTAGGAAGTTTCAATTTTTAGGTTTAAATCAATCCTTAAAGAAACACGGACCATAATCTTGGGCCGCATTGAACATATGGCTTAAATGTAAGGCTTTCTTTGTTAAAGGATTATATTTATGACAAGCAAAACAGCCCCTATCTTCTTTAGGATGCACTAAAGCAAACCATTGGGGGTTTTGGACATAGGTCTCCATTGTGCTGTTTGATAATAACTTCGAACCGCCTATTTCATTTTTCCAAGTGGGAGGTATCTCTCCTTTATTTAAATCACTCTCGTTTGAGACTGTCCAAGATGTACCCACAAGGAAGTAGTTAGACCAAACAAATTTACGTGATTGGTAATAGTCTGACATTGCCTCGTTAAGCGCTTTTATATCTTTAGCTACTTCAATTTTCGTTAAAAAACCAACCCCATAGGGTGTTTCTCTACAGACTTGAGTAGGTTTACCAGGGAAGTAAGTATTTACTTTTTGAAAGGACATTGGGTTGAAAAATGTCCATTTACCTGATTTTTCAAAATTTGATAGGTTAGGAACATCAGCACAATCAGGAGCGTTTTCTTTGTGTTCAAATGTGGTCCAAATGAATTCAGGATGATTCCTTGTTTTTCTCACTATATGAATCCCAACCAAGCCCATTAGAACATTACTCCTTACAGCCCCGTCGATCTCAACATCTCTATGAATAGTGAAAAAATTTTCAGGGTTGTCGTTATTAGATATTAATTTCCATGAGGTTTTTACTTCAGTGGAGCCTGGGGATATTTCAAACGGTGTTTTCCCACTGTCAATATTGGCGACACATTGGCTATTGTTTAATCCGTGTTTGACGATGTCATCGTAGAATTTTTTATTGACACTTTGTTGATAGAAGACCGGATTGCCTTCTTGGTCGTTCAATGGGAAATTAGAGCCGGCTTGAAGGATCTCACTTTGTACTAATCCTTGATCACCTTTATTGTCCCAACTATCGGGTATCTCTTGAAATATTCTGTCTTTCGGCATCATATTCAAGAATAAATCCGGTGTCTTGTCACTGGTATAATAAGCAAAAGATTGCCAGGCAAACTGCATAAAACTGCAATTAGTATCGGATTTACTCGTTTCTGTAGGCTCTTGAGGTAAGGAAGGGTAATCAATCCAAGAGGGGTCTCCAGTACAGCCGGAGGCTTCTAACTCTAACGATTTTTTATGACTAATCTTATTTTCGTAAGAGTCATTCGATTGTAAAGCTTCCCCTCTAATTTCTGTGGAATAACAATGTATTGGGGAGAGGAAAAACGAAGAAACTATGATTTTCTTCAAATTATTCATAATAGTCATTCTCATTCGCATTTATTTGAGTGGCCAAGCTACAATAGTTACAAATAAAACGAATCTAAATTAGTTAATAATTTAGTGTTACTCTGGAACGGCGTGTCTTCTCTGGAATTTTTTTGTCTCAATCCTGTCTACGTTCATGGGTGAGGCAGCTGATTGTAAGAACCGTACTCTACACAATATGCAACGTTATTAAACGTTTGACACCGATCTCCCACATCGTTAATCTGTTACGGCACTGGCAAAATCCAGTGTCGGGATTAGTCCCCCGCAATATACACCCAAGGCGCATAGACGCCAGCTTTTGCTGGTTTTTTTATGTGTGGCTTCGGCACACCTGAACATGGTCGTTTTACCTATAAAACGTACTATCAGCATTATGGTGGGCTGGGCGAGGCAGCTTCGGCTGGCCGTAACCTTGGGAGCGGTAGGACTAACCTTGTTCAGCTCACCACCCGAAGATTAGTCCCTTTGTGTGGTGATTTAAAGAGCATCCCCAAGGAGGCCATCATGCCAAATCTAACAATCCTTTCTAAAGACATTCGCACACTCGATAATTTGTATTCGCTAAACGATCTACACAAAGCGAGTGGTGGGCACAATCGACATCGTCCAAGTATTTTTATCAAGAATCAGCAAACTCAAGAACTGGTTAATGAAATTGAGCAAAGCAGGAATTCCTGCTTTGCTGTAAACACCAAACGTGGTGGTAGCAATACGGGGACTTGGGTATGCAAAGAACTTGTTTACTCTTATGCGATGTGGATTAGCCCAAAGTTCCACCTAAGTGTCATTCGTGCGTTCGACAGTATGCCCACAGTTCCAGCGCTTCCAACTCCAATCGTTCCGCAAGACCTATCCTTAAACGACTTAATTTTTGAGTTGGCGAAGGCGAAAAACGTAACAAGCCAAAATGTTCACGTGTACTACAATGCCGTATTCAACACCAATACTTGGTTCCAAGAGCATGGATTCGAACATGCGGTGGCAAAAAGAATACTAAAACAAGACTTGGCAAATGAGCTGCGCAGTCAAACCCCTGAACTACAATTTCTTAAGCAACAAGCTAGAGAGAGTGGTTTAGCATTAGTGGATGAAAGGGAATATCAAAGCTTCCAAGGCCGAATGCAAATGCAGCAAAAGCAAATCGAGAAGTTGGTAGATGATGTAATGGCGTTAAGTCGAGATCATAGTGCGCTAACAAGACATGTTTTGTGATAAGTATTACTAATATTTAGTAACTCAATGGGAGAGTGATAAGCTACTTGAAATCTACTATAACTAGACTTGATGAAATTTGTCATGCTTCCTTTCAATCTCCTGAGAAGCTACAAGAACATTTAGAACTGATAGCTAAAAGTAAAGGCGGATGAAAATTAGGCTTGTTGGCATTGTTTTTGTCTTAGAGAGAAATATATGTCGCCAGTTTGTCGCCATTATTAAATTTGATTGTTTGCAAGTTTATGTTTCTAAATAACTTAATTTTCCATTGTATATAATGGCTTCACTAATCCAATCTGGCCTAGATCTAACACCAATCATTACTCACCACTACAAAGTGGACGACTTCCAGAAAGGCTTCGACATGATGCGCTCTGGTATGTCTGGTAAAGTAATTCTTGATTGGGAATAAGCAAAAGGAGTAAACACTCCCGAGCTTCCTGATTAATTGAAAATGCCTCAAAGCGATTTGGGGCATTTTTGTATCTAAATTCTACCTAGGGTTAACTTATCCCTCTGTCACTTAATGGCCATTTTACTGCCCAGTAATCTCTAAAATACTCAATAAGCAGTTACATCTTATTGTTTTACTATTGAAGAGAGGGCTCATGGCTTGTAAACCAATTGCACTGATAATAACTGGACTATTATTAACGCCGAATTTTGCTAGCGCTAAGGTCGACATTTCGAAATCTGAAAGCGATCAAGCGGCAGAACAGGCAGCAAAGGAACTTGCAAACCCAAATACAGCTTACGCTAGCCTCAATCTAAAACTCCAGTATTCAGGTGGTTACGATGGTGGAGGAGATGCTTTCGCGACCGTATTACAGCCGACATTGCCGTTCCCCATGGATAATGGTGACAAAGTGATCTTCCGCCCGGCTATCTCTTATGTACAGAACGATTTCCATGTGGACACACCAGCAAGCTCGCAGCGTATGGATCAGTCAGGCGTTACAGACATCTCATTTGATTTAGCTTATGCGCCTAAAATGGAGGGCGGTACTATTGTCGCGTTCGGTCTCTTTGCTTCGTTGCCAACGGGCAGTAGTGACTTAACGGCGGATCAATTTGCTGTCGGGCCAGAGTTTATGGTCGGGAAGGTGAGTAGTGAACGAGTTGTCGGTATGTTCCCAAATCACTTGTACGGTGTTTCTGGAGACGGAGCCGACCATTCTGATACTCGAATCAACAAGACATCGACACAAGTGTTTTGGGTAGAGATATTAGGAGGTGGTTGGACGGTGGGCTCTGCGCCGACATTCACATATGACTGGAATAAGGAGCAGGCGGAAATTCCGTTAAACATCAGTGTTAGTAAAACAACGGTTCTGAATGGACGCCCTTGGAAGTTTGGCATTGAAGCGAACTATTACCTTGAGAAAGACGAAAAAACGCGTCCAGATTTTATGTTGAGTTTTAATATCAGCCCTGTGGTGGAAAATAAATTGGCGTCTTTATTCGACTAGCTGTATTTCCCTTATGACATTAAATAGGCTAAAGCTTGATATTAATCGGATGGCTTTAGCCAATTAATTGAATATTTCACTCCAACATATATTGAATGAAGCGTAGATAAAATAACCAAAGATGAGTGTTAAAAATAACCAAACACCAATGTCTTTTTTAAATTTATCAAGGATATTTCTCATTCTGTATATTCCTCGTAACTTAAACCCACTAAAATTTTGGTTTTCTACCAACTGGATTTAGTCTACATTTTCGGTTTTTAATAAACAGCGCTAATGGCGAGTTAGTGACAATCTCTTGCTTTGCTTCTTCTATCTCTTTGAGTTGTTTACAGTGAGCAAATTGAAACGGGTTACAGTGGCTTTTCTTGGTGTAGCCAAATACATTGGTGTGGTAGCAGATAAACCATTCGTCACTGCTAAAGCTAGATACAACGATACCCATGTCGTAAAACTCTAACAGCCCATTCGCGTCAATGTTTATGCTTTGCGCTCTGATTCGATAATCTAGGTACTGACCTTTAACTAGCTTTGTCGATTTTACTTTCCAATTCTTCATCTCTACTCCTAGAGGAAAATGTTCTTTGTGGGAGTGTTCGGCTCTTTGAGATAAGTCATTTGGGATAACTTTATTCTATAACCATTCATATATTTATTGTTATACGGCTTCGGAGTATGGCGACTTTCAATCTTGCAGGACTTGGCTTGTCGCCATATTTTCCTTTTAGTGGGGGTTCTATCTCTAAATTTCGTTTTCTCTATGGGGATAGATGCTAAACACATACGGCTTGCTACGCAATATGACAGATGTATGTATAAATTTAACCGATGTTAAATTTCTTTGAATGTTAACAGTGCAAAGACAGCTGAAAAAAGTAATTAATCGAGTGTGGTTTAGGAAGGAAGTAAAATAGTCGTTTAATAAGCTCTAATAATTAAATGCCGGTATGATCTTAAGTTTTAATTCCTGTTTCATTACCTCTTTATACCGCGCATAAAAAATCCGACATTGGCGAACCAATATCGGATTTCAAATTCAGCAGATTGTTGGCGCTAGTCGTATTAACCAGCAGCAACTTGCATGATGAGACCGCAGATGTAAGCGCCGTATGTACCGAGAGCGTAACCCAATACTGCCATTAGGATACCTACTGGTGCTAATGCTGGGTGGAATGCAGCCGCGACGATAGGTGCCGATGCAGCACCGCCTACGTTAGCTTGGCTACCTACAGCCATAAAGAACAATGGTGCACGGATTAGCTTCGCCATCACAATCATCAGAAGGGCATGGATAGTTAACCATGTAATACCAATGAAGAAGTAACCTGGGTTGTCTAAGATAGCTGTCACATCCATCTGCATACCGATAGTTGCAACTAGGATGTAGATGAACGCTGAACCAACTTTAGACGCGCCGCTGTGCTCAAGGCTGCGTGTAGATTTGAAGCATGAAGCAATCAGCGCGAACGTTGTTACCATTACGATCAGCCAGAAGAAGCCAGATGTTAGGCTGTATTTCGCAAGTTCCGGCGCATTGGTTGAGATCCACGGTGCTATCATGTCACTGAATAAGTGAGCCAAACCTGTTAAACCGAAGGCAATTGCCGTGATCTTCATGAGATCGGTTGTAGTTGTTGGGCGAGCGTTCTCTTCTTGGTATTTAGAAACCGTCTCTTTTAGCTCTTCGATAGATGATGTGTCTGCTTTTAACCATGCATCAATCTTCTTCTGGCGACCTGCCATGATAAGTAACACGGCCATCCAAATGTTCGCACAGATAACATCAACCGTAATCATTGCAGAGAAGAGTTGATCATCAACCTCGAACACTTCTTTCATTGCTGCTTGGTTCGCACCGCCGCCTATCCAAGAACCAGCCACAGTTGTAAGGCCACGCCATACATCGCCAGATACGAGGTCAGGGTTAACTTGGTCGATAATCAGAATCGCCAAAGGGCCACCAATGATGATGCCGACAGTACCCGTTAGGAACATGATGACGGCTTTTGAGCCAAGGCCGAAGATTTTGCGTAAGTCAGCTGAGATGATCAGTAGAACGAGTGCGCTTGGTAATAGGTAACGACTTGCAACAAAGTACAGCTTTGAATTTGATGCGTCGATGATGCCTAGGCTGTTCAATAGAGAAGGAACAAAGTAACAGAGCAATAGACCCGGAACGAACGAGTAGAATTTTTTCAGTGCGCTATTTTGGCTACTTTCCGTGATAAAAACACCGCCAAGAATAACAGCTAACATGCCCATTATTACAGCATCATTAGTAATCATTATTATATCTCCTTTAAGGTGAGCGCAAAGGTCTCACTTTTTGAATTGCAGGACTATACCGACAACCGCCATTCGTTACAAATTGTAACGATAGACATACTTTGAAATGTTTATGTTAATTTTGATGGTTTGAATTTGTGAATGTCGTGCGTTATTTATTTGATTGATGAATGGGTTTGTTGGGGCTTTTGCGAAGTATTTCGATATATGCAATGTAACTCAAGCCTTAGCGAGTGGTCGCTATGAATTGGGTGGGTGCTTGAATGGCAGGAATGAGTGCATATATAGCCATGTTTATGGTGTGGTTTATGCAGGGTTGGAATGTTTCAATAATGTAAAAATTGAATCCACTTTTGCTATGTGGTCAGAAATTAAAAATTTTAGCTAGATCACACAAATCTCTCGGATTATGAGTTTCAGCTCTTGAGACTTGTGCTGAGTTGACGTTTTGTAGGAGGTAAATGAAAGAAAAAGCGGCTTAAATAGCCGCTTTTGATGGTTGAATAGCATGGTTATCTAGATCTGTAGTCTAGATTCTGCTTAAGACTCTTCTTCCTCAAAGCCATCTGCATAGCCTTTTGGTGGCGGTGTCCAACCACGCTCAGAGCGAGAGTGTTTGTCTGAACGGTCTTTTTTCATGTCTTCTTTCATTGCTTCTTCAAGGTGAATGAAGATTTGTCGGTAGTTGTTGTCGTAGCGTGGATTCTCTTCCGCTTCAGACCAAGCTTGGTAAAGTTTCTCAGACTTACGACTCTCAACGCGTTGATACGTCGATTTTTGCTGCTCGACGAAGAATGGGTGATGACCTAAAGAGCGCAAGGCTTGTGCGCCCATTTCAAGAGCAGAATGGTAGGTCTCTGATTCCACGAAGTCTGCACCTGCTTCTCGTAAGCGATAACTATGACCACGGTCGAATGCGCGGGCTAAGATTTTCACTTTAGGGTAGGTGTGTTTAACGTACTTCACTAACTCAACGCTTGAGTCTTGGTTATCGATTGCTACCACTAGCATCGCGGCTTCTTCGATTCCGGCGGTATGCAATAAGTCGTGACGAGTCGCATCACCAAAGTAAGATTTGATATTGATAGAGCGCAGTAAGTCTACTTGGTTCGCTTGGTGATCAAGAACCACAGTATTGACATCGTTCGACACCAACAAGCGGTTAACGATTTGACCAAATCGACCAATGCCCGCAATGATAACGGTGCCTTTCTCTTCAATAGTATCTTCTTCGCGGTCGTTAGATTTTTGTTCGTAACGCGGCAGAATCACTTTATCAAATAGAATGAACAGCCCTGGCGTTAGGAACATTGAAAGTGCCACAACCAGCGACAATGTTTGGACGATGTCTGCAGGTAATACGTGGTTTTGAGCTGAGAAGCTCAGTAGTACAAAACCAAACTCACCGGCTTGCGCCAAGCTCAATGTAAACAGCCAACGGTCGCTGTTTTTGATTTTGAAGATCAATGCCAACGTAAATAGCACCAAGGCTTTAAGAAGCATAACGCCAAGGGTTAGGCCAATGATCAAACCAAAGTCGTTGAATAGAACATCAAAGTTGATGCCTGCACCTACGGTGATGAAGAACAAGCCAAGTAGCAGCCCTTTAAACGGGTCGATATTAGACTCAAGTTCGTGGCGGAATTCACTGTTCGCTAAAACCACACCCGCAAGGAAGGTACCCAAAGCCGGTGACAGGCCGACTAGGCTCATCAGTGCAGCAATACCAATCACCAACATCAGTGCGGTTGCAGTAAATATTTCACGCAGGCCTGAGCTTGCCACGAAGCGGAACAGTGGACGACTCAAGAAGTGTCCGCCGACCACAACGATCGCAATAGATGCCGTGATCACAAGGCCATAAGCCCAACCGGGTAGGCCAGCAACAAGGCTTAACTCTTCATGGTGATCAGAAGCCGAAGCAACCGCGCTTTGTGCAGCTTCGATTAATTCTGGCAAGGCTAATAGAGGGATAAATGCCAACATAGGGATGACGGCAATATCTTGGAACAGTAGGACTGAGAAAGCGTTCTTGCCACCTTCAGTTTTGGATAGCCCTTTTTCGTTAAAGGTTTGGAGAACAATCGCGGTAGATGACAGTGCGAAGATCAAACCGATAGTCAGCGCAATGGTCCAAGGTTGTCCGAAGAAAAGGGCAATACCCATTACAATCGCAGTCGTGCCACCAACTTGCAGGCCACCCAGTCCCATAAGTCGGTTTCTCATTGCCCAAAGCATCTTAGGTTCAAGTTCAAGACCGACCAAGAACAGCATCATAACCACACCGAACTCGGCAAAGTGTTGAATGGTTGTGGTCTCTTCACCCACTAGACCAATGATTGGGCCAATCACAACACCAGCAATGAGGTAACCCAACACAGAACCAAGGCCAAGTCTTTTGGCAATAGGCACGGCAATAACTGCTGCGACTAAGTAGATAAACGCTTGTAGAAAATATCCCGTCATTATTTAACCTCTGCCATTAGTTCTTCTACGTAGTGGTTGAGTTTTTCTGCTTTGCTGGCTTTCTTGATATTGATCTTGCCAGCAACTAACGCCTCTAACAGCACTTTATAGCTATCGACATGCTCTTGAATGCGGTTTTCTTCCAACGCGGTACGCGAGCCAAATAACGCAAAGGGTGCGAGATAGTTCATCCCACACAGAGAAGCGGTTTGTTCGATTGGATGAAGCAGTTCTCGAATAGTGAAATGATTGTAACCATCACTTTGGTAGGCATCTTTTTTACCACCTGCAGTAATGCTACATAACAAGTTTTTGCCCTGTAGTTCATTGCCATCGGCGCCATAGGCGAAGCCGTATTCAAGAACAAGGTCTTGCCACTCTTTAAGAATTGCCGGTGTTGAGTACCAATACAAAGGGAACTGAAAAATGATGATGTCATGGTCTAACAGGCGTTTCTGTTCACGGTCGATGTTGATTTTAAATGTCGGATACTCGGCATAGAGATCGACACAGGTAACACCGTCAACGCGTTTGGCTTGTTCAAATAAGGGTTTGTTTGCTTCAGAACGATGTTGAGAAGGGTGGGCGAATAGCACCAAGACTCGATTTTTCGACATATAGCCCTCTTTGTCCATTAACGAATAATATTTATTGGAATTATAGTTATACAATAATAGAAGAATGGTTGAACAACAACGGATTAGCCCATACTTCTTTGTTTAGATACGTGTGCTTTTCTGCGTTTAATTCTATAAGACACCAGTCATTTTGTGTCTTACAGGCGCAACTAGCCGATGACTGAGTAAACTAATTATTCACGAATAGTAAAAGCGAATATGGGTATTTTATGTCACCGTTGGTGGGTAACGTAAATAATCCAATAACCCTACATAGAACGATAATGAATAAAGGAAAAAACTATGAGCATGGACTTGCGTCAACAATGTGATTTGTTGCTTTCCGGTCATCTAGAACCGACACCAGCACAAACATTCGCTCAGATGGCTGAATGGTGTGAAACACACAATGTGAGCCATGATAGCTATGGTGATGGCGAGTTTATCGAGAGCTTTGAAAACAAGGTCGCAGAGCTGCTTGGTTATGAAGCCGCCGTGTTTGTTATTACAGGTACTATGAACCAACCCACAGCATTAGAAATTGCCTGCCAAGAGAAAAGAAACCCACTAGTAGCGATGCATGAGTCGAGTCATATCATGCGCCATGAACGCCAAGGGTATCAGCTCCAAAATCGTTTCAACGTGCTTCCAGTCGGCAACGTATTTCGCACTTGGAATGTCGATGACTTAAAGGCGTGGCCTGATGAGATCGCTGCCGCTCTGTATGAGTTGCCGATGCGCGAAATTGGCGGTCAATTGCCAGAGTGGGAAGAGCTTGAAGCTATAAAGCAATACTGCAAAGAACAATCGATTCACCTTCATATGGATGGTGCACGCTTGTGGGAGTGTGGCGCCTACTACCAAAAGTCATACAGCGAGATTGCTCAGGGCTTCGATAGTGCTTATGTTTCGCTGTATAAAGGCCTTAATGGCCTTGGTGGTTCGTTATTGTTGGGCGATAAAGCCTTTGTCGCGAAAGCATCGGCGTGGATGAAGCGGCAAGGTGGTAATGTTTATCACCGAACGCCTTATGTGGTTTCAGCAGCGATGCAGTTTGATGAACGACTAGAACAGATGCCTGCTTTATACGAACGCACCAAACAGGTTTATCAAATACTACAAGATTACCCTCAGTTCACGGTTAACCCGCAGCAACCGCAGGTCAACATGCTTCACCTCTATCTACCTGTGAGTTACGAAGACGGCATTATCGTGAGAGATAACATCGCGAAGAAACACAAGGTTTGGATAGGAAACCCAGCGATCAGCGAACTGCCAAATCAATGTAAGATTGAATGGTATGTAGGTAATAACTTACTTAATTTGCCTGATCATGAGCTGATCGACATTCTTGATTTTATTAACGAAGAGCTGATTTGATTAACGAAGAGTTAATTTGATTGCGGAAGAGTTGAGTTGATTACAGAAGAACGGACAGCAGAAGAACGGAGCTAATGGAAATGGATACAGGAAATCGGTCCGGTATCCATTTATGCAGCTAGGATGACAGGCTCTGTTACATATACTGGTTGATGTACACATCAACTAAGAACATGAATACTGGAACCGTGCTGAGAAGTCCGAAGAAGACGATTGGCACCCAGTTTTTGATTTTCTTTTTAGGTTGCTCAGTGTTATTCATAAATTCGGCCTTAAATTCGTTGTTGAGTCTGTTTAGCTTTTTGGTACTAAAAATCTAAGTGCATGGTATCAAATAAATGGGTTTAGCCCTATGTAGATTTAGAGAACCGTGGTGTATATCAATCACATAAAATGTAAGTGATTCATAAACGGTTCATAAAGGTTCAACAATAATGAACCTATTAGAACAAGCATTGCCTTACTCGGCATATCAAATAAACAGCATTCAAAGATTTGGAGAATACAGAATGAAAACAATAGGAAACATCATTTGGTTTCTGTTCGGTGGCGTATTTATGGGACTGGCTTGGTGGTTCTTCGGACTGCTCGCATTCCTAACCATCGTTGGTATTCCATGGGGTAGAGCGTGTTTCGTTATGGGTAACTTCTCATTTTTCCCATTTGGTCAGGAAGCGATTTCGCGTGACGAGCTAACCAATGAAATGGACATCGGCACGAGCCCGCTAGGTGTGATTGGTAACGTTATTTGGTTCTTATTTGCGGGGATCTGGCTTGCAATTGGTCACATCATGTCAGCTGTGGCGTGTTTCATTACCATCATTGGTATCCCGTTCGCGATTCAACACCTTAAGCTAGCGGTTATCTCGCTGGCGCCAATCGGTAAGACGGTTGTCGATAAACGTGAAGCAGAAGCGGCGCGAGTAAGAAATTACAAAGGTTAAGATTACACTTTCAGCCTGATTGAATTGAAAAGCACATCGCATGATGTGCTTTTTTTGTACCTCTGTTCTTATCTCTCGATGCTTATCTCACAAACACTAATTAGATATTATTGAGCTACACATTGTTGAACAGGACTTCAAGCCGCAGAGTGATGTTGGCTTCTTCGGTGTGTTTCTCATAGGGTTCTCGTTCCCATTGATAACGAGGGATGAGTTCGTAGAACAGCCACTCTTTCCATACGTTTTGTCGGTAGGTAACCGAAACCTGAGCGTATTCGTAATGATTATGAGGCTCATCCGTAGCATTAATCGTGGCGCTATATTGGAGTGCTTGGTCTTGAGCAAGATAATGATACAAGGTTAGCCCTGTACCATAGTTCCAACCTTTAAGGTCGTCGTTATACCCCGCAAAGCTTGACCATCGAGCCAAGAAATCATCACTCAGAGAAAGATCAAAATCGATGTCAGTGATTTCGCCAGTCTCTTGTTTTTCTTGATATACCCGTTGGGTCAGCCTGAATACCGCATCGGTTGTGAGAGGGTAGGTAAAACGGTAGCGAGCTTCAATGCGCGGTCGCAATGTTGCCTTAATATTGAAGCTGCTATAACCCTTGGCATAGGCGTCGTAACGCAGGCCTAATGCACTTTCCAACTCATCGGAATCATTTGGAAAAAAATCCAAGAACTCTTCATCGCTAACAGATTCGTAGATCAATTTTAGGCGTTTGCTGACAAAAGGAAGATGCAGACGCGCATTGAGCTTGGTCGAGTAGTCTAGCTCCCCACCTTGAGAATAAATAAAATCGTTATACCAACGTACAGATGTGCCAGCTCTGGCATCTTCAGTTATTCGGTCATCTACAAAGAAGCTATCGAACCAGAGTGCAGGTTGGCAAAACTTACTGTTCAGGAAATGGTAAGCCTTTTCGACAGGGGCGTCTTCTAACGGCTGACTGTGACACTCATTTTGTTCCTCTGCCTGAACGGAGTATGAAATGAGTGACGCCAATAATGAGGTGCTAGCTATCCTACGACTCAATGGAACCTGTTTGTTATTCTATATATCAATAGTTTGACTATAACCAAGCGATTGCAACAATGCGACTTTTTAGTGATTAGATAGGAGGCAAAGATTTGAAGGGGACAGGACAGATAAAAGAAAACGGACTCAGAAGGTGAGCCCGTTTGTTTTAGCTATAAGAAGTGATTTGTATTTAGGTTACATTGCCGCTTCGAAGATTGCTGAGATCTCTTCGTGAGTTGCTTGTTTAGGGTTAGTGAAACCACAAGCATCTTTCAGTGCATTGTCAGACAGCGTTGGGATGTCTTCCAGTTTCGCACCAAGTTGCGCGATACCTGTTGGGATGTTCACGTCGTTTGCAAGTTGAACAATCGCGTTGATCGCAGCTTCTGCGCCTTGTTCAGCTGTCATGCCTTCAATATTCACACCCATTGCTTTTGCCACATCACGTAGACGCTCTGGGCAAACTTGCGCGTTGTAGCGTTGAACGTGTGGAAGCAAGATAGCGTTACATACACCGTGTGGAAGGTCGTAGAAACCACCCAGTTGGTGCGCCATTGCGTGAACATAACCAAGAGAAGCGTT
Organism: Vibrio sp. 10N.247.311.51; assembly: GCF_041467855.1. Classification (NCBI taxonomy): domain Bacteria; kingdom Pseudomonadati; phylum Pseudomonadota; class Gammaproteobacteria; order Vibrionales; family Vibrionaceae; genus Vibrio; species Vibrio sp. 10N.247.311.51. The sequence continues at coordinate 40,433 of NZ_JBFSVK010000003.1, forward strand.
GTTGAATGCCATACCTGCCATGAACTGTGCATAAGCCATCTGCTCACGAGCTTCAATGTCTTCGCCGTGCGTTACTGCTGTTCTTAGGTGCGCTTGCACAAGTTCGATCGCTTTAATTGCTACAGCGTCTGTAATTGGCGTTGCTGCGATTGAAACGTAAGCTTCGATTGCATGCGTTAACGCATCCATACCCGTTGCAGCAGTTAATGATGCAGGTTTAGCAAGCATCAACTCAGGATCGTTTACTGAGATAAGCGGTGTTGTGTGCTTATCAACGATAGCCATCTTAATGTGACGAGCTTCGTCAGTAATGATGCAGAAACGTGTCATCTCAGATGCCGTACCAGCTGTGGTGTTGATAGCGATCAATGGCATCATTGGCTTTTCAGATTGGTCTACGCCTTCGTAATCTGCAATCTTGCCGCCGTTAGAAGCAACCAGAGCGATACCTTTTGCACAGTCGTGTGGAGAACCGCCACCTAGAGAAACAACAAAGTCACAATCGTTGTCAGTCAGCAATTCTAGACCATCGTTCACGTTAGTGATGGTTGGGTTTGGTTGAGTGCCGTCGAATACCACTGCGTCTACGCCACGCTGGCTAAGAAGGTCTTGTACCTGCTTAACTACGCCAATTTGGTTCAGGATCTTATCAGTAACGATCAGACCTTTTTTAAAGCCTTGAGACTGAATGCTATCAGTAGCATCCTTCAGACAGCCAGTACCCATGAAGTTGATTGTAGGGATGTAAAATGCAGTAGACATTGGAAAACTCCGTTAATTATGATTTTTAATTTCCTACATGTTGTCGGCATTCAAGTGGTCGACCATTGATCTGGAACAACTTTGATTCCGAACTACCACTTTGTGGCTAGTCGTTGTGATAGGGCTCATATAGCAATCGTTTTCATGGTTTTTGGCTGTGTTCTTTGTCAGTAGTGATTAGCGATAAATTGGCTCCACCAAGAGCAGAATGGTGCTCTATAACAATGAAAAATAAGGTTTTTCACTGAAAGTTGCTTTGGTTAGGCTGGTGTCGACGTTTTATCGGAGTTTTCACTGCATTCAATTTGAGGATCTTGCGACTCTTCAGAATCAAGGGTGTCTTCTAGCTCCTCATCATAGTATTTGACAAGAAAAGGGGTGAGCATGACAGATGACGGAAAAAAGTGCTTCATAATACCTCCCGGTACTTAAGTGTGTTTCTTGTATGGTATTGGTTTAATATGTGGCAAAATTTGCGATACATCATGACTTGCGACTTGTTTTATATAAATTATTAGATTTATATACAGGCTCACAAATTTGAGGGTAAAGTGATGCTTCGCCGTTTTAGGGCGCGATAAGAACAACGAAAAAAACAGTGTAGGCAGTGCTCAACAGCGCGAATAATAGGAAATAAAATGAAGTACGATTGGATATTCTTTGATGCAGACGAAACCTTGTTCCATTTTGATGCTTATCAGGGAATGAAGCTGATGTTTTCTCGTTTTGGTGTGGACTTCAGCGAACAGGATTATTCGGCTTATCAAAAGGTTAACTTACCACTTTGGGTCGATTACCAAGATGGTCGCATTACCGCAGACCAACTGAAACACACACGCTTCGAAAGCTGGGCTGAGAAACTAGAGACAACAACGGCTGCTTTAAACAGTGCATTTTTAACGGCGATGGCGGACATCTGTTCTTTGTTACCGGGTGCACAAGAGTTGGTGGAGTCTTTAAAAGGCAAAGTGAACATGGGCATCATCACTAACGGTTTTACAGAGCTGCAGTCAATCCGTTTAGAGCGCACAGGAATGACGGATTACTTTGATCACGTGATCATTTCTGAAGAGGTTGGGGTAGCCAAACCGGATGCCGAGATTTTTGAATATGCGCATAAGCTGGTTGGATTGCCATCGAAGCAAAGAATATTGATGGTTGGGGATAACCCACATTCCGATATTCTAGGCGGACTCGACTTTGGCATCGAAACTTGTTGGTTAAACAGTCAAGAAAAGGCAACGCCAGCGGGTATCAATCCTCACTATCAAGTGAAGTCTTTGGCTGACTTGCAAGCTCTACTGCTGGCTTAGTCAATAGTTAACAACTGACCGCCACTAGCGAATACGCAATTACAACTGGTTGATTTCGTCAATCAACCAATGCTTTGTCAATTGATTGGCGTTTCGTTAGTGGATAGATGCTTCGTTAATTGATTAATGTTTCGTAAATTGATAGATGCTTTGTAAATAAATTATTGATGGCCGAGTACGAAAATGTACTCGGCCAATTATTTTGAACTTGGTTTAACCATAGAGTGACCATCAAAACAGATAAAGGAAAAGGCGTGCTGAAATCTCATCGTTATAGCTGCTACGGTATTATCGCCATTTTACTATGGAGCTGCTTGATTGCTCTGTCTCGTAGCGTCTCAGAACAGCTAGGTCCAATTGGTGGTGCGGCCAGTCTTTATACGGTGAGTTCGCTGTTGTTGGTCTGTGTTATGGGGCTACCTAAGCTTTCACGTTTTTCTAAGTCTTACTTGCTGATTGGCGGCGCCTTGTTCGTTTGTTATGAGATCTTCTTGGCTCTGGCATTGGGAATGGCGAACAGCCGACATCAAGCGATAGAGATGGCGGTAATCAACTATCTATGGCCAGCACTGACGGTGTTGTTTGCGGTGCTGCTGAGCGACAAGAAGATTAACTGGCTGGTTTACCCAAGCATCTTCTTGGCATTCTTTGGTGTGGCTTGGAGCATCAGCGGTGACCAAGGTCTCTCTGTCGACCAGATTGCTGCCAACATTGCGACCAATCCTAAAACCTATTCTATGGCGTTTTTCGGTGCGATTATTTGGGCTGTTTACTGCAACTACACCCAGCGTGTCGCGAAAGGTCAGAATGCGATTGTGCTTTTCTTTATCGCTACGGCGATCACTCTGTGGATCAAATACGCATTGAGTGATGAAACCGGCATGGTGATGACAACCAGTGCGGCGGTTGATTTAGCGTTAGCGGGCGCTTGTATGGGGGCAGGCTATGCACTTTGGAATACGGCGATTCTTGGTGGCAACATGGTGTTTTTGGCAACCATGTCGTACTTTACGCCAATCTTCGCGACGCTACTTTCCTCGGTGATTTTGGGCTTATCATTGACCATGACGTTTTGGCAGGGCGTATGTATGGTAACTGTTGGTTCATTGGCTTGCTGGTGGGTAACAAGAGAAAAGCCGACGGCAAAGGCGTCGGCTTCTAAAAAGGTTCAATCTCAGTCGTAATTTGCGCTGATGTTCCACGTCATTTGCTAGGTGAAAGCTTAGCTCGCGACATTGAGGTTCAATTGCAGTTCATATGGCATCTTCGATAGGCGTCGCTTAAGTTGGCGGCGCGTACGTTCAATATCATCGACCGCAATCGCTTGTTGGTCGTTTGTATGAATATCTACATTGATACGTAATTCTGGACCAACCTTAGTCACACCCATCAGCTCCAAATCTTGCTCCGCTTCTTTGTCTACCGCGACCACGTTCTTATCGACCGCATCACAAATATCTTTGTTTGCCGACATCATAAGCAGTTCGCGCATGGCTTCACGTAACATGTCGAAAGGCACTTTGATGAAGTAGAAAGACATTAGCAACATCATCATTGGATCGGCATACACCGCGTATTCTGCAAGCGGAGAAAAAGTAATTAACCAAGCCGCTACGAAACCCGCTGTTACCGCTACACTCAGCAGCGTATCCATCTGCCACTGTTTAGACTCAGCCTGAATCAGGCCTGAAGAAATACGTTTACTCTTGTTCGCGATGTACCACCAAGCGTAACCACAACCCAACACGTTGAAAATACCAAACAGAGTTGCAACAGAAGCATCAACTTCACGACCACCCGTCATTAGGGCACCAATCGCAGAGTAAAGTGAATAACCAACCACAAGCAGAATTACAACAGCTTTGATGGCAATAACAATTGGTTCGATAATTGCTCGACCAAACGGGAACTCTGTATCTGAAGGGCGGCTAATGTATTTCGAGGCAGCTAGTGACAATAAAGTTAACAGTAAGCTGATAAGAGAATAGACACCGTCAAATACTATGACCAGAGAGCCAACGAGAAGACCCAACACCAATCCGCCAATTGCGAAGCCTGATGCTAAAAGGGCTGAGAACAATAGTACTCGATTTTCGTTTTGGCTTTTCCTGTCACACATAATATTTTCCAGATGTTTTTGATAACTTCATTGTTCTAATATTGAGCTAACTTTACAAACTTTATCTGATGACGTTTATGTGTCTTATTTAAGTCACACATATAAATCAATAAAATTCAGTGGTTTAAGGTGATAGTTTGGTGTCAATAAAGTTGACGTTGAGTGTTTTTTTGGGATGATGTGCAACTGAAATAGGATCGTTTATGATTAATAAAACACATTAGTCGCTGAGGTCTTATTGGTCTTCTAGATTTGACTGAGACTGCAATGGACAAGGAGAGAATCAACATGAAGTTTGACGATATCAGTGATAACGAGTTGTGGGTGATTGCTAACCCGATCATGGATAACCTGATGGACGGTTCAACCAAGGTCGATCATGAACAGCACTGTCGAGACTTTACTCAAAGAATGAAAGACATTGTTACGCCAGAATATTTAGAAAAGGTGTGTCACCATTATCAGCACAGTAATGGCTTTTTTGCTGAGCGTGAGCCAGTTGCGCTGTTTAGACGTTCAGATTCCATCGCCTTTGTGTGGAAACAAGCTTACACCATCGCCAAAGGTGAGTTTGTCGCTGAAATGGTATTGGTTGAAGAAGACGGACTCTACTTAGTGGATCACGTGATGGTTTTTTAGAGCAAGACTTAAGTATGGAGTAAAAGTCGTCCGTCTAGAAATCAAACAAGTAATCACTAAGCTGGTCGGCTAACCAATTCATTCCTGGGTGCTCCGCCATGCCAGCCGCGGTAAACATACAGTAGTCTTCTTGTGTTAAACCGTAGGTGTGTTTGATCACTGCAAGCTCTTGTTCACGCAATAAATGGCGAATCAATGGCTCTGGCATTACGCCCCATGCCTCTTCACGTAAAATCGTATCCAACATAAAGTCGAAGCTAGAGAAGCCAATGTAACGACGCGAGAAGGGCTCAAGCTCAGGATTATCCTTTTCATTAAGATAAACCATGGTCGCTTGCATCGAATTTCTCAGTACCTCATCAGACACTCGTCGCATCGCACTCAAATCATGGCCTTTCTTACATACAGACATCATTCGAATCTTACCAAGTGGGTTGTAGATAATTCTTGGGTCATCGACACGTTCGTAATCGACCCCAAATGCGAAGTCGACTTGCTGAGTTTCAACTAGGTTAGCTAAGTCACCGCTCGACGCGAGAACGAAGTTGAATGAGGTAGAAGGGTACTTGTTGTTTAAGGCGTGAGATAAGTCCTGCCACATTTCATCGGGTAGGGAGTCATCTCGTGCTATCCAAATCTCCGCGTTGAATTCGCCCGAAACATGCAAGCAGGTTTGTTTAATACGCGCGGCTGTCACCAACATGCCTTCGCAATCTTTGTAAATCGCTTTACCCGCTTCTGAAAGCTCAACGTGGTTTCCGCTGCGGACGAACAGCTCGACATCTAACTCTTTTTCCAAGGCTTTAATTGACATGCTGAGTTTGGTTCGGTTGCATTCTAACTGGCGTGCAGCTTCAGAAACTGATCCTAAATCAGCAACGGAACAAAAGGCTTGGACTTGAGAAAGGTTCATTTCATTTCCATATTGAGCGGGGGTCGGTGCATATTATCTGAATATTGTGCTGACTATCTTAGAAATAGTCCATCTTTGCATGATAACTCTATGACGAATTGACTAATTTGGTTTACTCTGGGGAAGTTCCGAACCTACAAGAAGTAAAGATGGAGGCCATGATGGCGAAACAATGGGACGAGTACGCCGTTGATTGGGATAAAGATCCCGCGACCGCAGTATTCGCACAGTCCGTATTTGACCAGTTAACACAGCTCGTTGATTTAAACGGAACCCGTGTCCTTGATTTTGGTTGTGGTACAGGACTACTCAGCCAGAAAATATCTCCTTTAGCAAAAGAGATCATCGCACTTGATATCTCTGAAGGGATGATTGAAGAGTTAGATAAGAAAGAGTTACCTAACGTTGAACCGGTAGTTGATATTTTATCGCGCGGACTTGCAGCGCAGCATCCAGCATTCAGAAATCAGTTTGACCTAGTGGTAGCCTCTTCGGTGTGTGGTTTTATCCCGAACCTACAAGACACAGTCAGTCTGATTTACACGCTGCTTGAAAACGACGGCACGTTTGTACACTGGGATTGGTACTTGGAAGGCGACAGTGAAGACTACGGTGTAAGCCAACAACGCTCAGAGAATGTATTGAGTGCAGCGGGCTTTGCAGTCGTTGAAGTCTCCACACCGTTCTCGATTGACACTCCACAAGGAGAGTTAAAGGTATTAATGGGTGTTGGACGTAAACAAGCGCTTCCAGATCTGTAATCGTGTGTATGCCTTGAGCTAGCATTCAGAATGCTCATTTAAACTACTAAACCCACATTAACGACTTTAAGGTCAGTTATGTGGGTTTTCTCTTTTTGGCGTTATCGTTTTAAACACAACGACTTAGCGCTTTCTCATTTCTTCACTATTAACTCAGGTTTCTCTATTTCCCATCTCGCTCATAGAAAACTCAACCCCCCTAATTTACAAATTACCTATTTCCATTTTGGAAATATAGTCTTTCATACATTTCATTAGTGGAAATATGACGGTGAGATATAAAATAAGCCCATAATAACATTAAGGGTTTAATCATGAGCCACCAATCAGCGTCATCTACTTCTTCACCACTTTCAGAGCAACAACAACGCTTTAGCAATATCATTTCAGATGCCAACCTGTCACCAAAACAGAAGTCGAGCTATCTTGCCTTAGAAGCTGAAGCCAGCTTACCGTATATGCCGGTAAGCAAAGAAGTAGAGCAAGCCTTACAACAAGGTGTGCTGTGTGACATGTTTGAAGGACACGCCCCATTTAAGCCGCGCTATGTACTTCCAGATTATTCTAAATACTTACATCAAGGCTCAGAGTATTTGGAGCTTAGCGCGGCAACCAACTGCGATGAAGCATTGAACATGCTTACCATCCTTTACCACCATGTTCCTTCTGTCACTTCAATCCCGGTTTACCTAGGTCAGTTGGATGATGTGTTGATGCCTTTCGTGGGCGATTTAACGGAAGAGCAGGTATACCAAAAGATTAAGCTGTTCTGGATCATGTTGGATCGCACACTGCCAGACGCCTTTATGCATGTGAATATCGGCCCGACAGACAACATTATCTGCCGTACGATTTTACGTGTAGACGCTGAATTGAAGCAGATCGCGCCAAACTTAACCTTTATGTACGACCCAGCCGTGACCCCTGATGATCTACTTCGTCATGCGGCGAGCAACATCTGCGAATGCAGTAAACCACATATTGCAAACTATCCAGTGCATGCCGAGGCTTACGGCGACAAGCGTTTTGGTATTGTGAGCTGCTATAACTCTCTGCCATTAGCGGGTGGTTCAAACACCTTAGTGCGCATGAACTTAAAGCAAGTGGCGTTGAAATCTGAGGACAGTGCTGATTTCTTACAACAAGCATTGCCGAACTACAGTAGCATCATGGTTGAGTTGATGAACGCTCGAAGCCGCTTCTTGCATGAAGAGTCTAACTTCTTCGAAGGTTTCCTGACTAAAGAAGGCCTTATCGAAGAAGATCGCTTTGCGCCAATGTTCGGTATTTATGGCATGGCGGAAGCCGTTAACATCTTGATGGAAAAAGAAGGCCAAGCAGGGCGTTATGGTCACGATGAACAGGCTAATCAACTTGGTCATCGTATCTCTGAAAAGCTGGCTGAGATCGTTGAACGCTCTGAAGTGAAGTATGGGTTAGAAGGTAAAGCTCTGCTGCATGCTCAAGGTGGTATTAGCCTAGATGAAGATGTGACCCCGGGTGTCCGTATTCCTTATGGTACCGAGCCAGATCCAGTCTCTTACGTTCGTGCAACTGCGGGTCACCATAAGTTCTACACCTCGGGCATCAGTGACATTCTGACCATCGACGAAACAGTGAAATCTAACCCTGAAGCGATGTTTAACTTGTGTAAAGGCGCGATTCAGGCGGGTTACCGTGAGTTTACGGCTAACGTGGCATCAAACGATTTGGTTCGCGTGACGGGTTACATGGTTAAGCTGTCAGACATTGCTAAATACGACGAGCAAGGCTCACGTACTAATACCACCTTCTTAGGGGCTGAAGCCGCGAAGAATACAGGCATATTAGAGCGTAAACCACGCGTAGCGAGCTTAGAGATGTCGCCGACATACGAATAGCTTTAACGTGTGTTATGCGTTTCGAATACGAACAATGTGAATTATGAAAATTTCTGATCTAACAACTCAAATGGCTAGGGTTAAAAATAATAAGACAGAAAAACAAGCGAAGGTCAGCCGTGTGCTGACCTTTTCTTGTGTTGACGGCCCGGGAAACCGCTTAGTGCTATTCCTTCAGGGCTGCAACTTTGACTGTATTACTTGCCATAACCCACACACAATCAATCACTGTAACCATTGTGGCGACTGCGTTAGCGGCTGTCCAAGCCACGCTTTAAGCATGGTTAATGGCAAAGTGAAGTGGGACCCGGCAGCCTGTACTAATTGCGATCAGTGCATTGATGTCTGCGACCATAAGTCGAGCCCGAAAATTACCACAATGACGGTCTCAGAGGTTCTGGAGCTTGTCAGGAATAATCAGTTTTTCTTGAGTGGCATTACCGTTTCTGGCGGTGAAGCGACCATGCAGTTGCCATTTATCATTGAACTGTTTCAAGCGATTAAAAGTGATCCACAGTTAGCGCATCTCACGTGCTTTATTGATAGTAATGGCTCGCTGTCACTGCAAGGGTGGGACAAGGCGTTGCCTTATCTCGATGGTGCGATGATTGACCTAAAATCATGGCAATCGGAAACACATCAATGGCTAGTGGGTAGAGGCAATCATAGGGTGTTTGAAACCATTAACTACTTAGCAGATAAAGGAAAACTGCACGAAGTTAGGTTGCTGCATATTCCAAATAAAAGCGATCTTGAAGATGAAGTTGAACAGGTGGGGCGTTACTTGAAGACTCTGCCAAGTGATGTTCGAATTCGACTGAATGCGTTTCAACACCATGGTGTGATTGGTGAAGCGTTAGATTGGCCGAAATGCACCGAACAACAGATGCAGAGCTTTCACGATAAGCTCTACACCATAGTTCAAAGACCGATGCAAACCCCTGAAGTTTATACTTAGTCTTTAAGTTTCTTAGGCGGTTAATCAGGCTTCTAAGAACGTTAAGTTTCTAAAGATATTAAGTCTCTAAAGATATTAAGTCTCTAAAAATATCAAGCTTCTAAAAACAGGTCACACAACCACTTGATCGCTTGATCATTCATGTTGGGCTTGTTCCACACCAAGCTATACGCCACCTTACCGTAATCAAAAGGCAAGGGCTTGCTCACTAAGCCCTGAGCTTGCTTAGCACGCTCAGCCCACTGTTTAGAGCAAGTGAACAGGAAAGGCGTGTGATGACACAACACAGCCGCAGCGCCGAAGTCCGCGACCGATATCGCCATCTCTCTTGGCTGGTGGCATTGAACCAAGTTTTGTTCAAAGTAAGGCTGAGACAGTTCGTTATCTAAAATCCCAATGTGCTTGTAATCTAAGTAGCCTTCTACCGTCAGTTCTTGTTGAGCGAGAGGGTGGTGTGCGCCCATCAAACAAACCATTTCATCTGGAAGAATTGTTTCCCAAACCAGCTCTTTGTTATCGGTCGGCGGCTGAGATATATCATGAGGCAACAAGATCAAATTGACCTTGCCACTGAGCAAAGCATCGAAGCCGAGCTGTTGTTTCGAATAGATGTTGAGCTTCGCGTTTGGCGCGAGTTCAGTAGTGATTTTACTTATCTTAGAGGCAAATACTTCGAAGGTACTTTCACGCATCGAAAGTGAAAAACTGCCTTGGAACTCCTGAGGGGTAAAACTCTTCTGATGAAGCAGTCCGTTCATGCTTGAAAGAATTGCGTGAACCGTGGGCGCTATCTTGAGAGCAAAGGGAGTCGGGATAAGCTTGGTACCATCTCGATAGAAAAGCTCATCATTCAGAATATCACGCAGCTGAGATAGGGTTTTGCTTACACTCGAAGGGCTGACACAGAGTTGCTCTGAGGTCTGAGTGACACTGTGGGTGTTCAGCATAATATGCAGCGCAGTGAGGTGCTTAAGGCTCACCCTAGATAAGTGTAAGTAATCCATTTGTGACTCACGCATTCAGATTGGCTTGTGATTTTGCGTGAACGACAAAATCGAACAAGCCAAATTAGATAAAGGTTATTTACGAGCTAGCTTATGGTGCGCTCGTGAAAAGTGGCCTGCACAAAATGCGCCCACAATCGATAGCTCACCCGCCAAACACAGTGCAGCACAAACTTCAGCTAGGGCTTGTGATTTACCGTTGCCATGTAGACTGAGTAAATCTAAACAGGCTTTTTGACTTGGTAAGCCGGTACCACCGCCGACAGTTCCCACCATTAAGTTAGGCAGTGTCACGCTAGCGTATAAACCGCCTTCTTTGTTGAGTTCCATACGCGTCATACCAATCGCTGACTCAGCGACACAGGCCGCGTCTTGGCCACAAGCGATGTAAAGTGCCGCCAGTGCATTCGCATAATGGGCGTTGATACCGATAGTACCACTCAAAGCGCCACCGACTGTGGTCATTTGACCAAACTGGACCATCTTCTCAGGTGTCGTGTGTAGGTACTTAGCGACAAGCTCAGCAGGGATATTCACTTCTGCCGTCACCTTTTTGCCACGAACGCTACGCAAGGTTTGGGTATTGGCTTTCTTATCACCTGATAGGTTGCCATCAAGGAAAGCATGGTCAGGCTTAACTGGCGTATTTTCGATGATGTATTCAAACACGGCATTGGTCGCGATGGTCACCATATTCTGACCAGAAGCGTCTCCGGTTAGAAATTCAAACACCAAGTAAACATGGTTACCTTCGATGTTGATGTTGATGTCGGTCAGCTTGCCGTGTGATGTTGTTGATTCTGCCAAGATCTTGAACTGGTCATATTGAGTTACAGCCCAAGCCACAAACTGTCCGGCTTCAACTAATCCTTGGAATGCAAAGCCAGGAGTACGTGTTACACCTTCATTGAGCAACATAGCACTTGCACCACCACAAGCTGTAATTAGCTTAGAACCACGATTGTAAGACGCGACAAGCGCAGCTTCTGTGGTCGCGAGTGGTACGAGGTAATCGCCCGTAGCAAATAGGCCATTGACTCTCAGTGGGCCAGACACACCGACAGGGACTTTAACTGTGCCAATAAAGTGCTCAATGTTTTTCTCATAAGCTTGGATCTGGTTTTGCGTATGAGAGTCGAGCAGTTCTTGCTGTGAATCTGCATTATCGAGCGCTGTCCAACGACGTGTGAGATTCTTTTCTGTCAGGTAGGGGCTAGGTGTCAGCTTATTTACTGGCTTTTCAAAATGAGGCTGAAGCTTTTTTTCTAATTCGTCTGCGGAGATGTCGCCTCCTAAAATAGAAACATAGTCACGGCGATGCAGATTTAGTTTTGGCATAAATAGTATGAAGTAAAGTTTGTGCAGCAAATTGGTTTGCGCTGATTCTACCGAGTAATAAACCAGAAACAAGCGCCTGATATAATGAGTTACAGTTTGTGTGGTTGTTGAAGCAAAAAGCAGCGAAGTTTCGCGAAATATAGGCTGTATTTGAGCGAAATTTAGATATGAATGTCGAGAAGGCTACCGATGGCTTCGTTTTGACGATCAACCACACTCGCACCAACGCGGTTATAACTTGCGCTTTGTGTCAGTTTAATCAGGGAATCGGTTGAAGATGAAGCAGGTTCAGGTTCTTTGTCTTTAAAAGAAATGGATTGTTCAGGCTCTATTTGATTAAAGCTGAGATCGCTAGTTTGGAAAGTGTCGTCGGAATCTAGAGCGTGTTTGGAGGCTTGGTTGAGCTCGATTGCGGCTTCTTCAGCCATGTTAGTGGATTGCTGAATAATGGCGTAACCAGATTGAATACCAGATATCGACATATCAGAACCTTTTATTGACGTATGAAATGAGTCTAGGCGGACGATATTTTGAGCGCAATGGTGAACAGATGAAATTTACGGTGAAAATGTGAACTTAGGCTAAAATAGTGATGTCTGTCTATTAACTGAACAGGTCATTTAGCGCGTTTAACTCTTCATCAGTAAGCAAAGAAGGCTTCTCTGTTTCAAGGTTGCCGTCGATCTCACCCTGAAGTGCTTTTAATTGTTGTGGGCTAAGAAGCTGTATTTGCTGCTTAAATGCTTCAAATTGCTGTGTATTCATAGTGTGACCTTTGTTCAAATCCATATGCTCTTTAGAGCATAGCCTACTGATTCAGGAAATCAAACAAGATTAAGTGAATATTAAATGATGTTTGAAGTTTCTTGAAACTAAGACAACTATAAATTCCTGTGGTCGTTTTTTGTCCGAGAAATGTTAGGCAAAGTTAAGGCTTGGTCAATCAAAGTCAGAAAATTCCCACAATGTAAAAACGCCTTCAACCCTTGTGGCACAAGGGTAGGTAAGTAATTGCTCTACCCAATTAGGGGTATGGGCAAAGCAATGTATAAATATTTGTGATGATCAAAAGATAAGCAATTGGCGTTATCTTTTTGTTTTTACGGTATTTTGTTTGTTGCTCAAGAAGCTTCTGTTTCAAACGACTTGTCGATCTTAACCTTAACGGCAAACTTGGTCGCTAAGGTATGCAGTTCTGGAAGCATTCGATAGATCAAATGGAGCTGTTGTAGAACCATTTTGACAGAATTCTCATCTTCTTCTCGCCATTCACTCAAACGTTTATCCAACTCCGGGTCATAAGCGTTTTTCACTTCACAATGCTCTTTATGAGAATAGAGCTGATCATTTAGAGCGTCGAGATGCTGGTGGATTACTCTGTGCGCATCTAGCACCAGTTTGTGTGTCGCTTCATCATCAATACGCGTTCTGTGAGCACCCAGAGCCGAGATATAGCTAAGTAGAGCATGATTGAGTGTTAAGAATCGGAAGCTCTCATCTTCAGAGGTACGGTACTTACCCGGTTCAACCAACATGCTACTGATGGCGGCAGTCAGGTTTGCATCATTATTATGCGCACTACGTCGAGCGATACGATAGTTAAGGCTATCTTTCTTACCAACACGGTATTGGCCGATGATCTGAGCGAGATAGTTCTTATTGGAATCGAGCGCATCCGCCATCACTTTGTGCAGTCGCTTCGATTGCCAATCAGGCAACACATAAATGACAGCAAGCACGGCGAGAGCACAACCAATAAAGGTATCCGCTAACCTTGGCAATACTACCGCGTAGCCTTCACCTAATTGGTTAAAGCAGAAGAGCACAAGCAGTGTGATAAAGCCGGTCGCAAACCCGTAATTATTGATTCGAAACGCAAAGAACATCACGCCACTGATCACAATGAACACTAATTGGCTCTCTTGCGACGGGAAGAAAGTCAGTAACGGTACTCCGATCAACAAGCCTGCGACTGTGCCAATGACACGTGCCGTCAGTTTTTGACGGGTTGCACTGTAGTTTGGCTGACACACAAACAGCGTTGTCAGTAGAATCCAGTAACCTCTTTCAATATCAAACCCTTGGATAATCCCGTAGCCTAGCGTCAAAGTGATCGCCATGCGAATCGCGTGGCGGAATAGCATTGAATCGGTGTGCAAGTTAGCTTTGATCTTGTGCCACATTGCCGTCAAAGTATGAGGATTGGTATCGTCCAATACACCTTCTTCAATCTTCTCTGCATCTGGGTTGCTGATATTCGAAAGCTGTTTTTCAACGGTTGCTAGGTTATTGAATAAGTAATCCAACTGGTTCAGCAGTGATTTCCATTCAGGGTTGTTCTGTTGGTGCAGGTGATTGAGCGAAGACATCAGCTCATCAAGTGCCAGTACAGACTTGTCACCATGTTGGTATTCAGCGCCAACTTTCAATGAGCTTGCCACTTCTTTACAAGCTGTTGCCTGCGCTTCCAGTAGATACTTAAATCGAAACAACACGTCAGAGCGTTCGAAGTGTTTTGCTAGCTCTTGATAACGATAGTGGCTAGAGCTTACGCGTTCATGAATATCTTGTGCGATGAAGTAGGTGTTAAGAAATCGGTCACTAGGGCCGTCAATGTGCCCGCGCTTAGAGCGATTAAGCAGCGTCGCTTTGCACATATTGAGTGCGTTAACGGTACTCGCATTGAGTTTGGCTTCAATGATTCGGTGTGGCTGGGGAATCAAGTCTGAAACGGGGTAGAAGAGTTCCGCTTTTGAATCGATGTAATTACCGATTTGATCGAATACCGTGGCTAGGTTTTGCTGCACCGGTTGCATTGGCCACACTATCTGCCAAATCATCGACATGAAGTAGTACCAAGCGGCGCCAGTTAACAGTAGAAGCGGTTGAAACCAAAGGTTGGTGCTCTCGTGTGCACCAAGCATGGTATAGATGGCAACCAAGAGAGAACCAAACGCGATACTCGCGTATTTAGGGCCAATTGCCCCGAGTATAATAAAAGAGAAGGTTGAAACAAAAAGCCCGATCGCGAACAGCCAAGGCGTATCGAAGAGAAGTTCAATAGAGAAAGCCGCAACCGCGAAACAGATAAAGGTCAGCGTGAGTGCTTTCAAGCGCCCGGTAAAGCTGTCATCACTTTCCGCAAGAGCCGCAGCAATAACGCCTAAGATCAAAGGCGTGATCAGTGTGTTTTGTCCATAATACCAAGCAGGCACCACCACACCGAGCAGAGTGATGAGAATTAATACGCTGTAATTTATGGTTTTATTCGCCCAATAGAGGCGTAATTTGGCTGAAAAGTCCACAGTCGCTCACTTGACACACTAAAAACCATAATCCTAACAGAAATCAAGCACAAGAATTTGATACTTATCCATAATTGCCCGTAGGTGGTCATGAAAGCGTCGATAAGATATGAGATATTATTAATTCTCATTGCATCATGATATAAATTCAATATTCCCAATTAAGAGCACACTCCAATGCAGCTAAGCGCTAACAAGACTGCACAGTTTTTTATTCAAAATGAATATCATCAGGTTGAACTTGATGGTCCACGCTTGCTGTTATCTTCAGTAGGCAGTGAAGAGCGTATCCCGTTTACTATTTGGAGTGGCAAGATCGCGATCAAACGCGGATTGTTTTGGGGCTCGCTACAATTTTTTGCTAATCAACAAGATGGAACACAGCGCAGTTGGTTAGTACAAGGCTTACCTTGGGATCAATGTCGTCAATTTGCACGCGCGTCAGTGGCCGCTTATCAGAAGTGGCACGACACTCAATGTGAACAATTGGCGGAACACGTTCCTCAGTGGGAAGCTGAATTAACACGTCTTGAGCAACTCCCTGCTTTTCTACCGCATTCTAAGGTCAATACTTGGGTTGATATGGTCAATTCTGGCTTAGAAAGCATGACGATGACTCTGGATGAAGCCGCGCAGCGCATGCCAAACCGCATCGCAAGAATGCAGCCATGGTTGTCTGAAACGGAAATCAAGCAAGCTGAAAGAAATCAGCAATGGCTAGAGACCGAGCGAAAAAACTGGGAAGTGTTGTTTGCGCAATGTGAGTCGTCACCACTGAACTTATCGCAGCAATATGCGGTATTGATGAATGATGATCACAACCTTATTTTAGCGGGTGCAGGCTCGGGTAAAACCAGTGTTCTAACGGCTCGCGTCGCGTATTTACTGCAAAGTCATCAAGCTCAAGCTGAAGAGTTGTTATTGCTCGCCTTTGGTCGTGAAGCGGCAGAAGAGATGAAACAGCGCCTCGACAGCAAAATTGGTTTATCTGCCGAGAAGGTACAAGTCAGCACTTTCCACCAGTTGGGTTTAAAGATACTCAATCAAGTTGAACCCGAACGTGTGGTTATTTCTCCTTTAGCGCTCGATGACAACCAACGCCAAGCATGGTGCATTGATTGGTTGAAGAAGCACTGGATGACACCGACCAACTTTAAACGTTGGCAAAAGCACTTGTCTAAATGGCCAATCGCTTATTTAACCGGAGATGATGAGCTTGGTAGCCATGTTTCAAACCTCAAATTGATCGGTTGGCTTGAAAAGCAGCTTGAACAGTTGAATGCGTCGGGCTTAACGAAAAAAGAAGTACAGCAACAGCTGATTGATCATCGAGACTATACGCGCCTCAACAGCGAACTGTCACTGTGTTGGCCATGTGTAACCGCGTGGCAAAAGGAGTTGAAAGAACACAACCATATCGACTTCTCAATCATGATCAGCCGAGCGACTCAGTATGTCGAGAAGGGCAAGTTTATCTCACCTTGGAAGTTCATCATGATCGATGAGTATCAAGACATCTCACCTGATCGTCTTGCCTTGGTTGAAGCTCTTTGTAATCAGTCTAAAGCCGAGCTCCAAGCCTCTATTTTTGCAGTAGGCGATGACTGGCAGTCGATTTACCAGTTTGCGGGTGCGGATGTGGATTTAACCACGGGCTTTAAGGATCGTTTTGAAAGCTCGACCATTCATCACCTAGATACGACTTACCGCTTTAACAATCAGTTAGGTGCGGTGGCTAATCGCTTTGTACAAGAAAACCCAATTCAGATTCCGAAAGAACTGAACAGTTTCAAGCAACAGAAGCAGAAGGCGGTGTACAGTGCGCCAAGTAAAGAAGTTGAGAAGATCCTCGACCAATTGAACCGCCAATCTAAAGGCAAAACCAATAAATCGGTGCTGCTACTTGGACGTAATCATTACCACAAGCCAGAGTTGTTGGAAGACTGGAAGAAGATCTTCACTTCCATTGATATCAAGTTCATGACTTGCCACGGCAGTAAAGGTAAAGAGGCGGACTTTGTCATTATTCTTTGTGTTGACGAAGGACAGTTCCCGACCAAGAAGAAACAGCTGCATATTGATGGCGCATTGACTGAATCATCAGACGCGTTCCCTTATGCGGAAGAGCGTCGTTTGTTCTATGTAGCAATGACGCGAGCAAAAGAGAAAGTATGGATCACGCACAGCGGTGACGGGTCTGGCTTTGTGCAGGAGCTGCATGGTTCTGATTACCCAGTTGTTCGTAAAAAGTGATGTTACTTGACTTGATTGTCTAAGATTAGATCTTCAAGCCCTGACTTAATATTACAAGGCAGACGCATAAAGCATAAGGAGTTTGCTATGGAACACGGCTCTATTAACTACATTGAATTTGCTGCGAAAGACATCGCCGCAACTAAGGCGTTTTTCAGCCAAGTGTTTGCTTGGAACTTTGAAGACTATGGCCCTGAGTATTCTGCTTTTGAAGGCAAAGGCTTAATGGGCGGCTTCTATTTGGCGGATCTGGCGTCGAATACGGATAACGGCGCGGCGCTGATGGTTTTTTATAGCCAAGATCTTGAGCAAACCGAGCGCGATGTAATTGATGCTGGTGGTCAGATAAACCGTGAGATCTTTAGCTTTCCCGGTGGCAGACGTTTCCATTTCAGAGAGCCAAGTGGTAACGAGATGGCAGTGTGGAGCGATAAATAGAGAGACTCTCGCACTGTTTTATGATTGAACTGTTTAATGCCTGAAAACGAGACATAAAAAAGCCTGCGATAAAATGCAGGCTTTTTAGTCTGTTCAGTAGAGATCACATTTAACGTGCGATTACGTGCGTTCAGCTAGGTACGCTTCGTAGTCTGGGATCTCGATGATTACTTCTTCTTCAAGCAGTGAAGAGTTAAACAAGAAGTTAGCGGTAGCGCGGTTAGTGGCCACAGGAATGTTCCAAACACTTGCGATACGAAGCAGTGCTTTTACGTCTGGGTCGTGTGGTACAGCATTAAGTGGATCCCAGAAGAAAATCAGCATATCGATTTTGCCTTCAGAGATAAGCGCGCCAAGTTGTTGGTCACCGCCCATAGGGCCGCTGATCATGCTCTTGATTGCTAGGCCTGTCTCTTTACTCAGCAGAGAACCAGTCGTGCCCGTTGCGTAAAGGAAGTGCTTTTGAAGTTTTTCTTTGTTCTCTTTGACCCATCTTAGTAGCTCAGGTTTGAAGTGGTCATGAGCGACCAAAGCGATATGCTTGTGTGTTGGCATAGTACGCGTCGTTTTTTGCATGAATGTTCCCTAAATTGTTGTTTCGTTTTTATTGTTTTGAGTTCTTCAGCCAATATAGCACTAAGGATTCACACTGAATACCGGACGAAACTCAGAAGGTGACAATGAGTCGGCGATAATTTGATCTTTGAGTGTTGCTGGTGTCAGCGCTTCGATAATCGGTGCGCTGTGTTGCTCGTAAGGTTGACCGCGTAAGTAACTCGTGGCTTGTTTTACCGACAAGCGACCTTGCTCAACCATCTTATCTGTTGGTGCAAAAAGTACCTTGTTACGAAGTAAACCACGGTAGGTTCCGTGACTTAGGTAACTTGAAATTAACCCAATCTCTTCGGTTTTATCGGCCGCGCGTAGCTCACTGATCGCTGCTTCAATCGCGACGGCACTTCCGACTATATATTGGATATCAGGTTCTTCGATCACCTGTTGTACTAGGTTTCTTTGCAATTCTTTATCGTTATCTGCCCAATAGCTGATCGCAATTTTGATATCACTCGACTTGATCGCATCATAAAACCCCAGTGCTACAGGCTTAGTGCCGCCACTCGCTTGCGGGCCAAGTAACAGGGCGATAGGTGTTTCGCCTGATCCTTTCGGGTGTCGTTTCGACAAAAACTCTCCGACTTGGTAGCCCATTTGATACCAGTCGACACCGACTGTGCCTTTCAGTACCTTCTGTTGTTCTTCATTGACGGTTAACTCATTCACCGTAGCAAACACAGGCGTCGAGCCAACCCAATCGCTGAGATTGTCATGGTATGCATCGGGTGAAACGGTGCCTAAAATAATGGCATCGGCTCCCCATTGCGTGCAAAGCACCAGTTGTGAGGCTTGTTTGGCTACGTTGGGGTAACCGCCAGCTTCCAATACTCTTAGCTCAACTTGCTGCTTTTCTGCTTCAGAGATCATTCCGTAGTTCACAGACAACCAG
Organism: Vibrio sp. 10N.247.311.51; assembly: GCF_041467855.1. Lineage (NCBI taxonomy): Bacteria > Pseudomonadati > Pseudomonadota > Gammaproteobacteria > Vibrionales > Vibrionaceae > Vibrio > Vibrio sp. 10N.247.311.51. The sequence continues at coordinate 59,620 of NZ_JBFSVK010000003.1, forward strand.
TATGAGTCTTTTAGGTGCGGATAAATGGCACAGATTTTCTCTTTTTGCGATGTGGCATCGGCGGGTTTTATTGGGCTCAAAGGCTCGCTAGCACCTGCGACAGTAGTCACTGAGGTCAGTAGTGAGAGAAGAATTATTGAAGCGAAAGGTCTAGATAGCATGAATTGCCGTTTTATTGGTTTTAGATAAGAAACACTGCAAAATATAGCGTATTCTGCATGGGTAAAGAAGAACGTTTTAAGGTTTAGAGTTTATGTTGTTAGCTTCAGCGAGTATTGGACGCAAGCTGCTGGCCTCATTCTTAGTGATGGCACTGTTGGTTCTATTGTCTGCATTGATTGGTGTTTCTGGTTTTAGCTTTGTAGCAAAAACGGAAAGAAACGTCGTTGATTCGGCGCTTCCTGCCATGATCGAAGCTCGTCAGGTTTCTGAGTTGAGTAACCGTATTATTTCGTCAGTACAAACACTTTCTAACGCGAGAAACGAGGCCGAAAGAAAAGAGGCTGGCACCGTACTGTTTGACCAACTTGAGTCGCTTCTTAAACATATCAAAGAGCTTGGTGTCGACAGTTTCGATTCTCAGCTCCTCAATAAACTCGAAAACAATGTTCAAAGCGTTATTAACACACTGGCTGAGCTGGGTGTGTCGGTTGAGCGTAAGCTTTGGTTAAGCAAAGAGTTGTCGTCTCGTGTCGAAGAGATGCGCCTATTGGCCGAAGAGCTAGAACAGCTGACGCGAACCCAAGTTTTGAACACGGCTACCATTGCGGTTGCGAACGTCACGCATATCTATGACCTGCTAGAAACCAAAGAAACGGATAAAGCCTACCAAGCCCTAGATGCGCTTGTTGAGGTTGACCTTGATTTGTCTGAACGCCTACACGAATTACATTTGCTGGCGTTCAAAATGCTTAACCAAATTGAAGAAACGCAAACCGTTACCAACGTAGAGCGTATTCATCAAATCCAATCAGAATTTGAATCCAACCTAAGAATCATGGCGCGCCGCGTTAAAGCGGTCGAAGATCCTACTCGTTCAGCGCAGATGTCTCAGCTTCTAGAAGAGCTCAGAAAACGCCAAGTCGTGTTCGATATTTCATTAGAACAATATGAGAACACCAAAAAGTCAGAGTTTCTGATGCAAAATACACTGGAGTTGTTCTCTCAGTTGAATACAACGGTTAACCAACTGGTTGATGATTCAAACCGCAGCACCAAAAAAGCGGTTGATGAGCTGACCAGCACGTTGAATCTGGCTCAATGGTCGCTGTCTGTGATTTCGGTTATTGGCTTGGTTATCGTCGCATTTATCGTGTGGCGAGTGGTGTATATCTCGGTTGTTAAACGTCTTACGGAATACTCATCGGCCTTGATGTCTATCGCACAAGGTCGCCTGAATATTGATATCTCGGTAAAGGGTAATGATGAGCTGGCACATATGGGCGAGGCGATCATTACAGCCAGGAACACCGCGCAGGCACTGCAAGTGGTCGCGGTGGGTGAAGCAAAGGCGAAACGCGAACTTGAAGAGCACAAAGAACACTTAGAAGAATTGGTTACTGACCGAACCTATCAACTGCAAAAGACCAATGAGAAGCTGAATATCGAGGTGGGGAATCACGCTAAAGCTCGTAACGCCGCTGAGCAAGCAAGTCGAGCTAAATCCGCTTTCCTTGCGACGATGAGTCATGAAATACGAACGCCGATGAACGGTGTGCTAGGTACAGCAAGATTGCTCAAAGATACCGGGCTAGACCCGCTGCAATCCGGCTATGCTGACATCATTAACCGCAGCGGTAAGAACCTACTCGCGATTTTGAATGACGTGTTGGATTACTCAAAGATAGAAGCGGGGCATCTGGAAATCCGCACGGCGTCGTTTGACCTTCATCAGATGGTTCAAGATACCTACCAATTGATGGAGGGGCGCGCCGCTGAGAAGAAGCTGAATTTTGATTTCCATATTGAAAGTGACGTGCAACGCTATTGGCGTGGTGACGTAACGCGAATAAGCCAAATCTTGAATAACTTGGTCGGCAACGCGATTAAGTTTACGGAAAGTGGCTCGGTCGATATCTTTATCAGCTTAGATATCGAAGATGAAAATCGAGTGATGTTTGAAGTGTCAGATACCGGTGTCGGAATTGACGCTAGCGAACAAGCTTGTCTGTTTGATGCCTTTACCCAAACCGATAGTGGTCGTAACAAAACCGGCGGCACAGGGCTTGGATTAGCGATCAGTAAAAGTATCATGTTGGCAATGAACGGGGATATTGGCGTTCATTCTGAAGAAGGCGAGGGCAGCCAGTTCTGGTTCTCATTGCCACTTGAAGCCGGTGAGAAGATAGAAACGAAAGTGCCGGTCATTGAAGCTTGTATTCGAGCTAAGGTTCTTTTGATAGAAGACAACCCAGTAAACTGCATCGTAGCTGAAGGCTTTTTGCACAACTTGGGACATGAGGTGGTGCTCGCAACAACCGGGCAAGAAGCTCGAGCTATCTTTAAAGAGCAAGATTTTGATATCGCCTTAGTTGATATCAACTTACCCGATTGCGATGGCATCGAACTGATTCAGTACCTGAAAGATGATTTACGAGTGCTTAATAGTAATGCTGAGATCCAACGTTCAGAACCTCCAATGATCGCAGTATCGGCGCATGTATTTAACGAAGAAGTTGAAGAGTATCTAGTATCGGGATTCGATGGATTCTTACCTAAGCCATTGGAAAAAGAAGCATTGGCTAAATTGGTGAACAGCCAGTTAGCTGAGCATGAGCTACTACTGCCACAGCCCGATCCCAATGATCGTATTTGCAGTGTTCAAAATGGCGAAATTGATTCGGTGCATCAACCTATTGATAAACCCCAAATAGCCCAAGGAAAAGAGGAAGCCGATGTGTTGATCATTGACGTTAAGGTGATAGAAGGCGATCTTGCTATTCTAGGAAAAGAGAAAATGCAGACGATTGTCGGGCTTTTTGAACAAAGTAGCCGAGAGACTTTAAACGAACTCGTGGATGCAAGCGACTCGAATGATAGCCGTGCCGTTAAATCACTTGCTCATAAACTTAAAGGGTCAGCGGGGAGCTTAGGACTGTTAGCCTTATTTGATGTGTGTAAGAACATTGAGATGAGTAGTAATCCATTATCGCAATACAGTGACAGCGCTGAACATTTGACCGAGCTGGTTAAAGACTCTCTTACAGCACTTCAGCAACATGTTTGATTTTCACTACTATTAGATTAAAAAATCCTCTGCCAAGACAGAGGATTTTTGTTTTTATGGTTTATGGATGATAACTAGCGGTTCTCAAAGCGGTTGTAATCCAACAAACCAAACTCAATTGGTTGGTCTTGTTGATACCAACGATGAACGCGATCACTGAATGGCCAGAACTCGCTAGAACTGCGTCGTACCGCAAACTTGTCTAGCAGCGCCACGTAGTCCTCTTCCGTGTTTAAGTTTTGCAGCGTTTTGACCAGAGTCGGAATCTCGCTCTCGGTTAATGACAGGTAAGCCGCAGGGTAGCTACCGACAACGCCTCTTACGAGGGTTAGGTCATCATTGGCGTAATCACGGTTACCTTCTTCATTAAACAAGCTAGAAATGTTGCTGTGCGCGTTATTATGAATCATGGTGAACAGCTGTTCTTCGCCGTTTTCACCTTCAATCATGATCATCACTAATTGAGGCACATGGCGTAGGCCTTCTCCCTTAATCAAATTCACTTGATTAAGCAGTGCTTCATTCTTTCTACCAAAACCCGTTTCAACAATCTCAAAGCGATTATCGAGAACAGGTGCGAGCTTATCTTTGATCATATTAAGCAGTTCACGCTTCGGATCAGCCGTTTTGTAAACTACGCTGGTCGGCTGATCAAAAGGAGCAATGTTTCGTTGCAAGTAGTCACTCAGTTGTGCGCTCTGGTTCTGGTACCAACTAGAGTGTTCAATGTGGCGAACGTCTTTAGGAAGAAGGGTTAAGAAGTTACTCTCACCTTCAAGACGCAAGAAGTCCATGAACATGCGTGTAATCAGTTGGTGGCCAAAGTTGCCGTAAACATCGAAGCCCGCAACGAGAAGATAATGAATACGCTCTAGAAGAGCATAATCAAGAATCCACGCAGTCTTAGGTTGCGTGCCAATTAACCCTTGTACAACAGAGGCGCTATCGAAGTGCCTAAAGACGGTGAGAGCAGCATTCGGGTTGATACCATCGCCATCCCAAATGATGCTAGTGTCTAGGTTTACGCCACTCTCGAACCATTGGTTGGTGAAGTCTGATTTCGCGTTTAAGTATCGCGCTTGTTGCTTCGCGTATCTTACCCAGTTGGTCACAGGTACGGTGTTGCTTTTTAGCTCGCTAGGCAGCTTTAAGTTTTTCTTTTGGCTCGCGTAGAAGGCATTTATTTCTGGTAAATCGGCTTTCTCTGGGTCGATGAAGAAAACCCAAAAACGGTCGTTAATCACGTTCAAGGCAAGTTGACCACGACACACAGGTCCTTTGATGTAGGCCATGATGGTGTTTTGCGCGTTATCTAACATGAAGTTGAAGCGCGAGTTTACTGGCAGCGCTTCAAACGAAGTCATTGGGTTAGCTGAAACATCAATATCGTAACTAGGAAGTTGTTTTACGGTGTAATTAACGTCGACAAACCAGCTATTCCACTTTTGTAGACGTTCTTTATTAAGTGCGAAAGGCATGTGCGTTTTGTCGACGATGGTGCCTTGCTCTGGAATCAGACGATAGTAAACACGGTCTACTTTTGGATCGTCATAAGGGCGACGAGTCGTGATGCGCTGCACCGCTTCACCTGGTGGTGTTGCAGAGCGAACAACAGTAAAGAAACGCGTTGGTTGAGCTAAATCAGAAAAATAGACATGAGATAAAAACAGGTGCTCGTAGATATAACGTGCTGAAAGTTGACTCTTATTGTCGCTCTTGTTTAAAAAGCTTTCGTAGACATTAACGAGCTCTTGTTCTGCATCATTCAGCGGAATGTGGTCGTTCATTAACGCGCCATTTTCTAACCAACTCATTAAAGTCGCGTATTCGGTTTTATCTAAGTTCGGCATCCCATAAGGCATCCCCCAAGTTGGGTAATCTCTCTCGTATTGAGCGTACTCTTCAATCGTTGGGCACTGTTGGTCGCGATCGATTGAAAAGTCGAAACCTTCAAGCTGGGTTTGATCGGGCAGAGGGTGATTCTCTTTCTGGATCAACATACGAGAAACAAGACCAGCATCGAGGTTAGCCGTTGAGTTCTGCATTCGCTCATTGAGGACTGGATGAAAATCCGCATCGCGCCATTCTTGCGTGGTTAACGCATCTTCAAACAAGCGAGTAGGGGCTGATGCCGTCAAGCGGGTGCCTTGATAAACGAGTGCTTTGCTCGCGCCTCGGTCTATGCCTTCCACTGAAGACATTTTGAGTTGGCAAGGGGCATCATAACAAGCGTGACAAACCACGCATCGGTTATCAATGATGGGCTTTACTTCGTCAATGAAGTGCTGTGCTTGAGCCGAAAGAATAGGCGCTTGGCGGTCGCGAACTTGTTGTTTACCAAACAGCTCGTCGAAGTTTAAACCCGCGTAGACGGCACAACCTGAGAAGACGCTAACAAAAGCTAAAATGAAGAGTTTTTTCAAATTCATACGTATTTAAATATTAGGCATTTTCTATAATTATATCGAAAATGATTGAAAATGCTCATGTTCTAACAATCTTATAGATAAGATCTTGATGGGACGAGTGACTTGTCGATGCGCGTTACTCGCTTGTGATCAGAAATTGGAGTTTAGACCTAGCTAGATTTAAGCCCTAAGAGTTAAAAGCTAAAAGCCAACAGTTAAGAGCTAAGACTCACTGATTAACGTAACAAACAGAGAAGGGGACAGACAATCGCTCAAACTCTTTAATCCAGCGCCACTGGTTGTCTTGCAGTTTATCGCCAGGGCCTTTGACTTCAATCCAATAAAACTCATCGCCCTTGAATACAATCAAATCCGGCATCCCAGTTCTAAATAGCTTTAAATCACTCAATATCACTTTGAAGAGATCGACAACCAAGGCATTTGGAATTGAAGCCATGCTGTGCCCGATGAGTGCCTTAGTAAAATAATTCCAATGAACAAAGGGGTTCGCGATACCTCGCTTTTCATCGTAAGTATTGAGCAAATGGTTCAGCCCATGTTTGGATATCGTCTGAAACACGGCTTCAACCTGTTCGGCTCGCTTGTCTACGAAATCTGAATGGTACAGATCCAATGGTCGATGTTGGTATCGATTGATAAAGGCGCCTTCAACGTCTGCGAAAATGACATCCCAGAAAGCCAAACCAAACAAGCCACACAGAAAACTGTTTTCAGAAAAGTAGACATCCCAACCTTGGTTCTCATAATGCTGCTTCACCGCAAGCTCGACTCGCGTTTGGCTGAGGTCCAATTCCAGTCTTATCTCTTTGCAGCTCGGCTTTATGGTTCGTGAAACTTTGTGCCCCTGTTTCCGGAGTAGCCTGTCTTCAAGCTTAATCGCGACTTCCAACTCTGACACATCCGTTGGAGTAGCTTTCATTTGCGTGACAATGTCACACATTAAGTCTAGCGTACCTTGCTTATCACAGATGCGCGCAAGTCGCTCTCTGCTCGGAGGAAGTGTAGATTGCTTGAACCAAAAGATAGCTTGGTCGTTTAGGTTAAGCCTTTCTAGATCGCGAGCAATATCATTGATCAAACGCGAGCGTTTTCTGGCAATGCTTCTGTGCTCTGATTCTTCAGGAATCGAATTTAAAAGCAGTTCCAGAAACTCGCCATCTTTGCGGTCACCTTCTGAATACAAGCGTTGAATATCGCGCATCTGGAGTAATTGATTGAGTTGATCTCTAGAAGTGAAGAAGCGGCGCTGCTTGCTTAATGGGTAGTTCTCAAAGGTATTGAGCCCAAGGTCGCTTAACACGAACTGGCTTAAGTCTTGATAGGTGTTGGCAAAGAACAGCAACAGTAATACATCGATAACTTGAGATTCGACGACATAAATACAGTCGAAAGTTAGGCTCTGAAATTGATCAAAAGCTTGCTGATCAAGCCGTATCAACAGCTCACCTTTTTTGGCAGTTCTGTGGCTCTCAAGGGCAGGGAATACACTCAACAGCTCTGGTTTGGTGAGCAAGTGCAACCCGATCTCGACCTCACTAATGACGAGGTCATGCTGTTCTTCGGGATGACTCAACGCAATGAAGCCTGAGCTGCTTAGCTCTTGTAGTGCGGTATTTAGATCAGGGATCTCAACATAGTTGAGTTTATCGCTGCGAAACCAACGGCCTTTGCGGGAAAGCAAACGTACCATTAAGCATTGGCTTGAAACGGAAAGACGTTTGTATGCGGACAACCAACGGCATTCATCGTCACTCAGAAGATCGGGGTAGAGCGTTTGAGCGTGTTCAACCAACCGATTGAAGTTGTCGAGATAATAAGTAGGGGAGAGCTGAAGAGTGGTTTCGGTCGTCAATGGAGAAGTCGCTTGATACAAAAAGAGCCTAACCCCAAGGTTAAGCTCTTTAGTAACAAATTCAATCTTTTCTGTGGATTAAGCTTGTGATGCTTTTAGTTCAGCAACTTTAGCTTCAGAGATTGGCTTAGTGATGATTGCTAGAACAATACACACTGCCATCATAACTGCAGAGATTGTGTAAGCTAGGCCGTAACCTTCGCCGTTTGACATTGAGAAGCCAACAACTGCTGCACCGATAGCGCCGCCGATACCCCATGCCGTGTAAAGCACGCCGTAGTTAGTACCGTAGTTTTTCAGACCGTAGAACTCAGCAGTTAGTGTTGGGAATACTGCTAGAAGCGTACCGTAACCAACAGCTGCGATAGCCGTACCAATGATTAGCGTGAATTCAGAGTTGAACGTAGCGAATAGAGCCATGTTCGCGCCTTGAAGGATGAACGCTAGAAGTAGAGTACGTACACCACCGATTTTATCTGCAAGCATACCAGCAGCAACACGGCCGCCTGAGTTGAATACTGCAAGGATAGACGCTAGGTAAACTGCGTTTGGCAGGTTAGCTTGAACGCTAGCAATCGTAGTGATGTTACCGATTATCATTAGACCAACAGATGCAGCGAATGCGTACATGATCCATAGAGAGTAGAACTGAGGAGTCTTCAGCATTACTTTCCAAGTTAGGTCTTCAGTCTTCTTAACCGCTTTAGGAGCTTGGCCTGCTTTTACTTTAGGCTCAGCTGGCGTGTAATCCGCTGGTGGGTTGTTGATTGTTGCTGCTAGAGGTACTGCGATTGCAAGTACACCAACACCAAGAATCATAAAGCTAGTTTGGATACCCATGCTGTCGATTAGCGCAGAAGTTACTGGTGCTAGGTAGATAGCTGCAAGACCGAAGCCTGCTGCGATAAGACCGTTAACCATACCTTTCTTAGAAGAATGGAACCACTTCATTGCTGATGGAGAAAGACATGCGTAACCGAAGCCGATACCAGCACCTGTCATCACACCGAACGTGATGTTCAGCATCATAGGTGTTGTAGCGAAACCAGAAGCAATCATGCCTAGGCCTGTTAGAGCCGTACCTAGGATTAGGATCTTACGTGGACCCATACGGTCTTGTAGGATGCCCGCAACAAGAAGACAAACAGAGAATGTGATAGTTGCAATAGCGTAAGGTGAAGATGCTTCAGCAGCACTCCAACCAGCTTCAGTTACTAGCGCTTTGTTAAATACACTCCAAGCATACAGGATGCCAAGACAAAGGTTGATACAGAAGCCTGCTAGCAGGATACGTGTTGCTTTATCAATCTTGCTCATTTTTATTCTCAGTTTTGTCATCGGTTAGTGGAGAGCCACTTAACTAAAGACGGGTTATTGTGATTGTTTCTTCAAAATTAGTTTGCGTTTATCAACAGATGGCGCAAAAGAGCGCGGATTATAACCAATAAAAATGTGATTGGAATCTCTTTTTCCATTTTCGGTAAATTAAATTCAGTTTGTTAATGAGTTGTTTTTTATTGGTTTTTAAAATGTATTCAACACCTTTCTGTTTTGTTCTTTTTCGCTCTGTTTTCTTATTATTTCAGGGATTTTGAGGTGATGGTTTTTGAATAGACACGTATTCCGTGCGGATATCACAGAGTTACAAATAATTTTAATTAATTTCCAAGGTTAAATTTGTGTAACAAAATAAATCGAAATAGCGCTTTGTTCATATGAGACAAGGAGTAACGGAGTTTTATTAAAAACAGAATGTTACGTAATTGTTAAGGGGGCTTTTTGTTAGCACCTTTGCTTACATTTTGTTCGATTGGAGGGGTTGTGTTGTCCGTAAAAAGTGGGAAAATAGTACGCAAACTGAGATTCCAAATTTGAAAGGATGCGTTTCCAACTTATGGTGAGGCGAGTATTATGAAACTGTTTTTAATTTTATTGATGTCAATTTCTGGTGGTGTAGCGGCAGCTGACCATATTCACTCTTTCCTATTCGGCTTCTATGTTGCGGCTCTAGCAGTTGGTAGTTGTTACTGGCTTGCATTCCGCAGTACGCGTTTCCCACAGTTAGCATTAGTGCTATTGATGTGTGGCTTTTTTGCGAAAATTGCAGTGACTGTTATCGGTGTTTCTTGGGGTATCTCGAACGATATCATTCAATCGCCGTTCATTTTCTCATTGTCATACCTGTTCTTCTTAGTGGTTGTGTCTTACGTTTGGTTTGCATACCGCGATAAATTAACGCTAAAACAACGCGCTAAACAGGTAGAAGAGTCTCGCAAACAAGCGGCAGCGTAATTCGATTTGATTCTTAAAAAGCCTTCTTCGGAAGGCTTTTTTGATCCTGCCTACCTGAACTCTATTCTTTGGTTATGACGGCAGATAAAAGAAACCCCAGTATGGTGACATACTGGGGTTTCTTGTTATTTATCTATTATCTACCAGTTACCATCTACCAAAGGCAACTCTGAAGGTGTGTTACTTCTTCATCATCTTCGCTAGGTCAGCAAACGGGTTGTGTGTCGCTGACTGATGATCATCTAAACTCGCTTTTGCATCCACACCATAACGCTCATGGTCAGTGTATTTTGAATGCTCATGATCGTGACAGTACAGGCACAGTAGCTCCCAGTTGCTGCCATCTTCAGGGTTGTTTGTATGGTCGTGATCCACGTGGTGAACGGTAAGCTCTCGGAGGTTTGAGTAAACAAATTCACGCGCACATTTACCACAAACCCAAGGGTACAGTTTTAGTGCTTTTTCGCGGTAGCCTTTCTCTTGGCGAGCATACGCTGCACTCGAACCTGTGAAATCAGAAGACATTGCCAAATCCTTATCAATTGTAATATCCAGATTTTATCACAGCTTTCTTGAAGCTGTCGGTATGTCGTTCGTAAAATCATAGCTAAATGATGCGGGGGATTTTCTGATATTAGACTGAAGTTTGAATACGGACTTATCTTTTACACACACCAACGCTTAAGCGGGTTATGTCTTTCTGGAATAAGCCATGCTTAACAGTTTGAAAATAAATCGTATTCAGGGGTTTTAACCACAGGCATGTGACCTAATATCAGTTTGTGAGACCCTATATTAATAAGGAAATATCATGTCAGAACAATACACTCCGCCAAAAGTTTGGGTTAACGATACTGCTGGTGGTAACAAGTGGGCAAACATCAATAGTCCTGAATCTGGAGCTCGCTTTGATAAAGAGCTTCCTGTTGGTGACCATGCTTTTCAATTGTATTCTCTTGGCACACCTAACGGTCAAAAAGTCACTATCTTGCTGGAAGAGTTGTTAGCGGCGGGTGTTAAAGAAGCTGAATATGATGCGTACTTGATCAACATTGGTGAGGCTGATCAGTTCTCTTCTGGCTTTGTTGGCGTGAATCCAAACTCTAAAATACCAGCACTTGTCGACAAGTCTGGTGATGAAGACGTTAATGTTTTTGAATCGGCATCTATCTTGATGCATCTAGCAGAAAAATTTGGTCACTTCTTACCAAAAGAAGGGGCAGCAAGAACGCAAACCATTAACTGGTTGTTCTGGGCACAAGGTTCTGCGCCATTCCTAGGTGGTGGTTTTGGTCACTTCTACGCTTACGCGGATGAAAAACAAGAGTACCCAATTAACCGCTTTGCGATGGAAGCTAAACGTCAGCTAGATGTGTTAGACAAACAGTTAGCAAATAACGAATTTGTGGCGGGTGACGAGCTAAGCATCGCTGATATCGCGATTTGGCCTTGGTATGGCAACCTTGTGCTAGGCAAAATCTACGATGCAGCCGAATTTCTACAAGTTGAGTCTTACACCAACGTTGTGCGCTGGGCGAAGCAGCTAGAAGCGCGTGAAGGTTTCCAACGCGGCCGAGTGGTTAACCGTTCATTTGGCGAAGAGTGGGAGCAAGTACCAGAGCGCCATTCTGCAGAAGACATTGACCGAGTTTTAAAGCTGCGCCCGTAGTTCTTTAAAACAATAGTCGACACTACATTCATAGAGTTTGTTTTAACGGTCAACGTTAACTCAAACTCTATTTTCAGTTTCATCTAATCAATCTATTCTTTCCTTTCTATATCAGCCCTTCGATAAATACCGTTACGACTCTCCTTCACACTATCATTCGCATTGCTAATTATTATATTTTTTATACCTCTGATTATTAAAGATTTTTATTCTTCTTTCTGCCTTGCTACTAAAGTGATTTCATATTTTGTTACATCTCAAATATTAACTATTTATTGAAATGTTATAACATAACAATAAGTTAATTGGTGATGTATCTTAGAAAGGAAAAAGTTGTGAATAAAAAATTGGTTTCTCTAGCGGTTGGTAGCATTCTCGTTTCCCCTGTTTTTGCCGACACGTTGTCAAACCCTCAAATTGGCGTTGTTCTTGATGGTTATTATCAAGACGGTCAACGTAATAACTCGGAGCGCGATGAAGGCTTTGGTCTTGGTCATACAGAGCTGAACATGTCTGCGAATATTGATGACAAGTTTTATGGCTCTTTGACTACGGTTATTGAAACTCACGATGATGAGACTGAATTACTGCTCGAAGAAGCTTTCATTGAAACACTGACGATGCCTTACGGTTTAAGCATTCGAGGTGGTCGTTTCTTATCAGACTTTGGTTACTTGAATAACCAACACATGCATACTGATAGCTTTGTTGAGCGTCCTGCCGCTTACCGCACATTCTTAGGCTCTCATTATTACGATGATGGTGTTCGTGCAAACATCGTTCTTCCTACAGATCTGTATGTGAAGTTCGGCGTTGAAGCGTTAAGTGGTAGCAAGATGTCGTCTGTTGATGATGGCTCTGACGTTGGTGTTTACACTACAACTCTTAAGCTGGGTGATGACTTTTCAGAGTCATCAAGCTGGCAGTTTGGTTTGAGCTACTTACGAAATGAAAACGGTAAAGTTCGTGAGTTTGGAGACCATGATCACGGGCATGACGATGACCACGATCATAGCCACGGTGCGGCGGTTACGGGCTCAAACTTATACGGTGCTGATTTTGTATGGAAGTGGGCTCCGAACGGTAACTACAAATACCAAAACTTCACACTTGCAGCTGAGTACATGCTGTTAGATGGCATCGTTGATGACAAGTACAAAAATGACGCAGAGTCACCAGATACGCTAGCAGGTTATTATGTATCGGGTGTATACCGATTTAGCCCAAGCTGGTCTGCTGGCCTGCGCTACGGTGAAGCGGAAAGCTATGATGGACACGCACATGGTGACCACATGCACTTTACTGCAATGAACGACAAAGAAGCAGATGCAATGATCGCTTGGGATTCATCTCATTTTGGTACAGTTAGAGCACAATACTCTCGCGTTGAAAACCAAAGTAAAGAGACAGATAACGTATTTACCCTTCAGTATGTGATGACCTTTGGGGCGCACGGTGCTCATGCATTCTAGGAAACTCCAACTTACAATGGCAACAGGTGTTGCCATTGTATCTTCATCTATAATGGCATCTTCGCCTGTAATGGCGTTGAATATTTTCGTTTGTGAGCCTGAATGGCAAGCTCTTGTTCATAGTCACGCTCCTGATGCCAACATCTATTCGGCGACTACGGCTAAGCAAGACCCGCACTATGTTCAAGCAAGACCATCACTTATTGCCAAAATGCGTCAAGCTGATATGGCAATGTGTTCAGGGTCTGAATTAGAAGTAGGCTGGTTACCAATGCTGCAAGTACGCAGTGGTAATCCTGCGGTTCAAGATAGCGCGCCCACCATGTTATACGCGAGCGATATGGTAGGTATGCTTGATACCCATGACCATGTCGATCGAAGTATGGGAGACATCCATGCTCACGGAAACCCACATGTTCAGTTTGCTGCTGAGTATATGATCCCGATCTCAAGGGAAGTCACCAAACGTTTGCAATTGCTTGATCCTGATAATGCACATACTTATATGCGTAATGGCATGAAGTTTCGTGCTAACTGGCGTAATAAATTGGCAGAGTGGGAAACGAAAGCAGAGCCGTTACAAGGTAAAAAGGTGGTCGGGTATCATGCTACATATCGTTACCTCTTTGACTGGTTAGATATGGCGCAGATTGCTGATTTAGAACCTAAGCCTGGGATATCACCGACTACGTCACATTTACAGTCATTGACCAAATTGGATCCCGCGTCGTTTGATGCGATTGTGTATTCATCACACCAAGACCAGCGTCCTGCTAATTGGCTTAACCAACAGATCAACAAGCCTACGATACAGCTACCATTGACGGTTGCAGAAGGTCAGAGCCTTGATCAAATGTACGATCAAGTCATTGATGAGTTGCTGAGAACGCTCGTTAACCCAGACACCTCAACGAGATCGTAATGTTGAATGAGTATGACTGGCTGGCACCTGCAGTATTGTGTGGATTAATAGCATTAGTTGGCAACATCGTGCTTGGGGAGCAAGTCCTCAAGCGCCAGATCATCTTTATTGATCTCGCTGTCGCGCAAGTGGCTGCCCTTGGCGCTGCCTTGAGCCAGTATTGGCTGAGCCGATATGCACTGTTTAGTGGCTCTTGGTTTTCAGAGATGATTGGCCCGTGGGTCATGTCATTGTTGCTATGCGGATTAATTGCGTTAATGGAAAAGCGTTACAAACAACACTTAGAACCAATGATAGGAAGTTTGTTTGTGGTATCGGCTTCATTAGCGATTCTATTGGTCAGCAAAGATCCTCATGGCGCCGATTTTATTCAAGGCATTCTCAACGGGCAGCTGTTGTGGTCTACCTGGGATGACGTTTGGCCATTGGCAATAATCACAACCGCGATGTTGGTGTTGATTAGCGTAAAGCCTGAATTTATGCAGGGTAGTGGTTTTTATCTTATCTTCGCTATATTGATGCCGATCACCGTAAAGCTGACTGGGATATATTTGGAGTTTGCGTTACTGGTGATACCTGCGTTATGTGCAGCTGCGTATAAAGGCGTTCGCTTCTTTATCGCGAGTATTGGGATTGGCACTGTCGGTATTTTATCGGGCTTAGCGGTGTCGGCTTATTACGATTTGCCAAGTGGCGCCAGCATTGTCATCACGCTGTTTTTGGTGGGGGTGATGTTTAGTATTGTGATGCAGTTGCGCCGCTACTTACGTGATACCAAATTGGCTAAGAGCTATTGAGTAGAAACACCATATCTCAATCGAGATATGGTGTTTTTTCGTTTTAAGGTAGGGAGATGTTTTGCAATTGGAATGAAAGTCTCAATTATATTTTTATTTATTTTATTCAATCGCTTATGAGTAATGGTCTTTGTGGTTAAGACAAAAAACAATAGTCATCGAGATGGAGTAAATCTATAAGATAACGGTCCATTTAAAATTACGACTAACTTCGCTCAATGAAAAAAAACTTAATTGCGTTGGCTATCATATCCGCGGCTCTTTCCGGGTGTAATCACGACTCACTAAGCTATAGTGATGGCCCTGATACGGTTCCTCCAACAGACATTATTCCACCAACGGATATTCTTCCGCCGACAGATATTGTTCCACCAACGGATATCCTTCCGCCGACTGACATTATTCCACCAACAGATATTATTCCCCCAACAACTTACATCGGTTCACTATTGTCGAGCGGGGCGTTTGTTTCTGGAGATGTTTACTGTGACGGCATTCATCTTGAAAACGGAACGTTCAGTGTAAAACAAGGCGTGAGTTTTAGTTGTACCTTGGGTCACCTTACTTTAGGTGATTTCACGGCTCCTCTCCCTGAAGTCACAGAAAGCACGATTTCAAATGATGCGCTTCATGCGGCATTTGAGTTGACAGAATTACATGGAGACAACGTTACCAAGGTACTCGAATCAATTGATGTTTGTGAGACTGAAAGCGCTATCTGTTTAAAAGAACTGGATGCTTTTGATATTGAGGATGTGTTCTCGCAACTTGATGATCAAGATGCTGTCGATGCGTACTTTTCATCGAAAGAAGAAGAGTCTACCGATGAAGTAGGTAAGGCTCCTAGTTCACACGTAGACACAACTGTTGTTCCTGCGGTTGACCCTAATGCGGACAATAACCTTAACGCTGGTTTTGTTTCTGCAGACGCGGAGTCTACCTATGCTTATAAGCCAAGTGTTGAAGGCAAGGTGTTAACTCGCAGTAAGCTTACAGATGCTAATGGTACGCCGATTTCTGGGATCAGTTTCTTTTCGGCTAACGCGACGGGCGTGACGGATGAAGAGGGAATCTTCGAGTACCTGTGGGGCGACAGAATCGTTTTTGGTATTGATACGTTTGAGTTTGGCTCCATTACGGGTAATCAGATTGCTTATAAATTGTCTGATGTGACCAATAATGTGGTTGAGAAAGCGAATATCCAGTCATTACTAGAGCGCTACGCGGTTGATCATGTAAGTTATTATGAGATATCTGAAGAAGTCCAAGATACCTTTTCAAAGTACCCTAACGTTATAAATGAACTGATCAACCTAAACCTACCAAATGGGGGGCTGATAGAGGGTACAGACTTCGAACTTCCTAATGAGTTTGTGGGTCAGTTTAGCCAAGGGTTAACGGCAGTCATTGATGAGCAGCTGCGCCAAACGCCTCAGTTTATGGATTATGTTCGTCAACCTGCCGTTTTATCTATGGATTCTGGTCAGTATGTTACAGAGTCTCTGCAGCAAATCTTCCACAACGTCACCACATTCCATGTCTTCAATGACAATGGTAGCTTTTACGGTGCGACTGGGTATACCCGTGGTATGCGAGCTCTAAACATATCGAATAGAGCATTCCCTGTGATGATGCCAAGAACTGATAAAAACCGTGAGCTTTATTTTGGTGAGCAACAGGCTTGGACTCGTGAAGGCAAGCCTTACATCGCACAACACCCAAGCATTTCGATGCCTCCGATTCCTTTAGTCTCTGAAGACAACGCGACTTATGGTTTTCCATTCATTACTGCAGGCGAGATAGGCAAAGGTAAGGTCGTGTTCATGGGCAATGGCTTATATCCAAGTATTCTGTCATGCCCAGAGAATTATTGGGCTAATCGCACATTACATATCGACAACAACAAACAACAGTGCACTGTTTCGACGTTTGAAAACCTACTGCATGATGACCAAGGCAGCATGAGGTTGTTTTTCTCGAACTTGTTTGAGTGGTTCAATAATGGTTTGCCTATTGCTGGGATGAATGCCGTCACCAATATTGACCAAGCCTATTCGGCTTATCACCACTCCACAATGGGTAAGCAGTACACGTTTTTTGTTAGTCCTCAGTATGGTTTTGCATCAGTAGAAAAGCGTGGTTCAGGTGACTTTGATGATTTGGAGGCGAGCAATACGCCGATTTTGATCCTTCAGGCATACCCACCTAAGTTGGTTCAAGATGGCATGACTAACCAGTTTGTTGCTGACTTGGATAACCCGAACTTAAACCAAGATGATATTACGTCTCTTATTAACTATGTTAATGGCGGTGGCAATATCTTGTTTATGGATGCGATTCAAACGACTAACCCTGAACCTATTGGACGCTTGGCAGATGCCGTAGGTGTATCTCTTGGTGGTGAAAACGTTACGCCGACAAACCAAGCTTTCTGCGGTAGCTCTTATTACTGCCAAGCACCTTATCCTAATCTTCACGTGAAGAGCCAAAAGGAAATGGTGGTTCTTGAGCGTTTTCAAGATAACCAAGGAGAGCCTCCATTCACGGTAAATCAAGATGGTACGGTTGAGTGGATCAAAGATGAGTCCAAGATTAAGTTTGAGATCCCGACTTATGAGGTTACTAAGTTAGACGCTGAAGGGAAGCCAGTGCTTGATGCGTCTGGTGTAACAGTAATGGAGACAAAATCCGCACGTATCTTTGTTGAATCCGCAGAAGAGCGTGAAGCCGCGATCAAAGAACTGCAATCGGCATTTGCTGCAACTGATCTTTGTACAAACGATTATGAATACGAATTTAACTGTATAGAGACTCGTTCTGGAGACGGAATTACTGTTCGTGGTGCTTATCATAGAGCCGATTTCGACCGCTATGAAGTAAGCAAAACCGTTGTCGACAGTATGGTGAAAGCAGCAAACTTGGGCACTAACTTTACGGCGCTTTATGAGCATGAAATTTACTATCGCACGAAAGGCAATCAAGGCAAGCGTCTGTCTAACAGCGAATTGAATCAAGCGTTTGATAACCTGTCTGTTTGGATGTGGAACGACAACGCATATCGTTTTGAAACAGACATGCAAGATGAGTTGGGGTTCAAGCAAGCTGTTCAGTTCCTTAACTGTTATACCGAAGACTTACATCAAACAGACACAATGGATGCACAGTGTCCTGTTGACCTAAAAGCGTCGTTAGTCGCTAATGGAATGATTCATGGTGAAGGTGAGTTATCGGGACAGTTGAATCCTAGTTACCCGTTGAACTATATGGAAAAGCCACTGACTCGTATCATGTTGGGGCGCTCATTCTGGGATCATGAAATCGTTGTTGATACCACAATGTATCCGGGTCGAACCTCGGGCGCATCCTCGTCAAGTACGGTAATGATTCAAACCAACGGTAAAGCAGTGACATATTCCGCAGGGAATAATCAATCTACAGGTGTGTGGGCACCTCAATTACAAGAAGTATCCATTGAAGACGGTGTGGCAGCTACGATTACCGTGATGATGGCGGATGATCTTACAGGTAAGCCGAATCACGAAACGAGTTTGAAACGTCCTCCACGTATGCAAACCAGCTTTGACTACAATGGATCGAGCTTAACTTTCAAGGTTCCATATGGTGGCCTTATTTACATTCAACCAAAAGTAAAAGAGCTTGGTGAAGTTTCGTTTAGCATTAATGGCGCGTTAAAAGCGGCTTGGTGGAAAGAGGGGGAGTGGATTAACTCTATTCAATCGGCAGAGGCTCCAATTGCAGAAATCGATACGGGTTCATTTATTTATACGACACCAATCAGGAATCTAGAATCCGCTGATTTGAACCAATTCGCAACTGATATGAATCGATTCGCCGAAGCGGCAAGTGACTTCTACGGGCGTGATCAGAAACAAAACGATGGTTTACACCGTAGGTTCACTTATCCAGAACTGAAGGCGTTCCGCCATCGTTTTGTGAATGACGTGCAGATTTCGATTGGTGCGGCTCACTCTGGCTACCCAGTGATGAACTCAAGCTTTAACGCAAATCGGACATACATTCCAACCAACCCAGTGAACGACTGGCTGTTGTGGCATGAGGTGGGTCATAACTTAGCATCAGCTCCTTTCCTAGCGGCTGGTAGTACAGAAGTGACCAATAACCTTCTTGCGTTGTATATGCAGGAGTTAGAGGGGCGCAATGCAAACCCTGAAATGGATCGTATTAAATCGGATATTAAGAAAGCACCTAAATGGCTAGAGCTTAATAATGAACATGCGTGGTCACATGGTGATGCAGGTTTACGATTAGTTATGTTTGGTCAGCTAAAAATCTGGGCAAAATCGAACTTTGCAATTGATGATTGGTATACACGCGGCGCAAGCCAATCTGATGTGTATGGTGAAGATGAAGGCTGGAATATGTTCAAACTTATGCACCGTAAAGCTCGAGGTGATACAGAGGGTGATGCGGTTGAAAACTATTGTAGTGCCAAAGATACTGGGCTAACCGGTGGCGACTTAATGATGGTTTGTAGCTCCTACGTTTCAAACTATGACTTAAGTGATTTCTTTGTTGCTTGGAACGTGGGCGAAACTTCAATGACTAATGCTGATGGCACGAAGTCTTATAGTGGCGGAATTAGCTCTAAAGGTCTTAGTGCGGTTGAGCAATTAAAACTAGAGAAACCAAAGAACAGTCCTTTGAATGTTGATTCAATTTACTAACACTAATTATTGCTAAAGCATTTTATAGCTTAAAAACAAACGTCACACTTAAACTACGTGTGGCGTTTTTGTTGCAATGCTCTAGAAATTTCAGCTAGATCAGTCTTCTACATGATGTTTAATACTTCGGCTGCCATTGGTTGGCTGTCCTTGCTAGAGAAAGCAGGTTAAACTGTTCGCATCATAATTCTAAAGGATGGTGCCATGTACCACGGTCATATCTATTTCCCTCTGCGTTTTGCAGAGCAGGCAGAAACACTGCGTCAGAAAATTCTATCGGAACGTAAAGATGTATTAGAGGTTTTCCCATTAATACAGCGTTTGGTTGGTCCACATAAGATGCCGATGTTTGAGATTCACTTTGCAAACAAAGAGTCGGGTATTGTTGAATGGCTAGAGCAAGAGCGCGGTGATATGTCGGTGCTTATTCACCCTGTGACTGGCGGTGAAGAAACTTTGGATCACACAGTAAGAGCTACATGGCTTGGTCGTGAACTGGGTGTCTTTGAAGAAACACTAAGTAGCTAATCAAATATACCAATATTGTACTTAACTCATTCCGACCGGAAAATGCACGAATAATAAAAAGGCTCCTCAATTGAGGAGCCTTTGTTCTGTTTCAAGGAACAGTTTATCAAGAGTCTCTGTTTGTCATCTAAACAGAGTAGGGGGATTAAGCCTCTGCAGTTGCCTTAGAGTCGCTCATCTTTTTAAGAGCTGCGTAACCAAAGCCAGTTACCGCTGTACCCGCTGCAATTGCCACTAGGTACATAAGAACTGGAGAGATAGCGCCAGGAATCAGTAGTACGAATAGACCACCGTGTGGAGCCATTAGTTGTGCACCAAACATCATTGATAGAGCGCCAGTTAGTGCGCCACCTGCCATACAAGCTGGGATAACACGCATTGGGTCTTTCGCTGCGAATGGAATAGCACCTTCAGAGATGAAACATAGGCCAAGAACGAATGATGCTTTACCTGCTTCACGCTCGCCCGCTTCAAACTTGTCTTTCACTAGGAAAGTCGCAAGGCCCATACCTAGAGCTGGAACCATACCTGCTGCCATGATAGCTGCCATTGGTGCGTAAGTTTGCGAAGCCAGTAGACCAACACCGAATGTGTAAGCTGCTTTGTTTACTGGGCCACCAAGGTCGAAACACATCATTGCGCCTAGAATCACACCCAGAAGAATCGCGTTAGACGTTCCCATGTTGTTTAGGAAAGTGGTCATTGCGCTCATCACGCCAGAAACCGGGCCACCCACGATGTAAACCATCACAAGACCAGTGAACAAACTCGCGATAAACGGAATGATCAGGATTGGCTTGAGGGCTTCCATGGATTGTGGAAGTTGAACCTTGTCGGCAATGAATTTCGCTGCGTAACCGGCAATGAAACCTGCTGCGATACCACCTAGGAAGCCTGCGCCTGTTGAGCTAGCCAGCATACCGCCGATTAGACCTGGAGCCAGACCCGGACGGTCAGCAATTGAGAATGCAATGAAACCAGCCAGAACAGGAATCATTAGAGCGAATGCAGAACCACCACCGATAGTCATCAGTGCTGCAGCCAGTGTGCCTTCTTCTTTAAACGCTTCGATACCGAATACGAAAGAGAGTGCGATGATCAAACCACCCGCAACAACCACAGGAAGCATGTGTGAAACACCCGTCATTAGGTGCTTGTACACACCTTTCTTCTCGTCAGCAGGTGCTGAATTTGAAGAAGCAGTGTGTTGGTATGGTTTAGCTTCTGCGAACGCTTTTTCCATCTCTTGCTTTGTTTTCTTCAAAGCAGGGCTTGTTGTTGTTTTGTATAGCGCTTTGCCGTTAAAACGATCAAGAGGAACGTCGATATCTGCTGCGATGATAACTAGATCAGCGTCTGCGATTTCTTGGTCTGTCAGTTGGTTTTTCGCACCTACAGAGCCGCGAGTTTCTACTTTGATTTGGTGACCTAGGCGTTTGCCTTCGGCTTCAAGCGCTTCAGCGGCCATAAAGGTGTGTGCAACACCAGTTGGACAAGCGGTGATCGCTACGATCTTTTTGCTACCTGTAGCAGGTGACGTACCAGTCACTTCAACAGTGCTTTGAACTTGAGAAGCGTCTAATACCGTTGCTTCTGCTACCGCTTTCTCTAGAAACGCTTTTGCATCAGCTGTGCATTCAGAGATAGCTGCTTGGTATACTTTCTTGCCGACAAAGCGCGCTTTATCAACGTTTGTGTTGGCTGCGATAACTACAACGTCGCTGCTGTCGATAGCGTCTTGCGATACAGTTGAGTCAGGTAATACGCTTGATTGACATTCAATAGCGGCGTTCCAACCCAGTGCTTTTGTCGCTTGCTCTAACAAGCCTGCTGCGATGATGCTGTTTGCTACGCCACTAGGGCAAGCTGTGATAATGGTAATATTCATAATAAACCTTTTGTCCTATTTGCTTGTGTCTAACTGGCTAGTTGGAGCACTAAGCGACTGTAATTGGATATTTTGTAGTACTGAATCCAGCTCTTGTTGGCTGGTGATGCCCACGCCTACCTGTGAAACTGCTAGAGCAGATAGGGCGGTTGCGAATTTAATAAGTTCTGGTTTTGGCATCTGTTGCATGTGACCCCAACATAGACCAGCAACCAATGTGTCACCTGCGCCTACCGTGCTTACTACTTGCATGCGCGGTGGTTGAGCATGTAACCATTCACCTTGGTTAAGCCACATCACGCCTTCAGCGCCAAGTGATACCACGATGTTCTCGATGCCTTTTTCACTTAGGGCTTGGCCCGCGTGTTGGCATTGGTCACGAGTTGTCAGCTCTGCATTGAACAGCTGAGACAGTTCTTCATCGTTTGGTTTGATTAACCAGGGTTGTGCATTGATACCGGCTTTAAGTGCGTCACGGCTGCTATCAAATAGCACCTTTTTACCTAAATCGTGTAAGCGTTGAACCCAAGAAGCGCAAAGCTCTGGAGAGATACCTTGTGGCAAGCTGCCTGCAATCACGAAGTATTCGTGGTCTTCAGCCAGTTCTAGTAAGGTTTCTTCAAACGCTTTAATCGCGTCAGCGTCAACAGGAACACCAGGGAAGTTGATGTCGCTAACTTGGCCTGAGTTCTCTACCAGTTTCACGTTGATGCGAGTCGCGCCATCAACACGGATAAAGCGGTCCGTTGCGCCCATCTGTTCGAACAGTTGGCAGAAGGCCTCTTCATTATTGCGACCAAGGAAACCTGTCACGGTTACTTTTGCGCCAAGCTCTGAAAGGACTTTTGCTACGTTTACGCCTTTGCCTGCTGCATGCAGAGAGCCTTTGTTTACTAGGCTCACTGAACCGACATTCAGTGCGTCGATAGCGCCTGTCAGGTCTAGAGCAGGGTTAAGCGTTACAGTAACGGCTTTGATTTGTTTATCAGACATATCGACTCCTTAACCTTCGCCAAGGCCTGAAGCGATAGCTTTGCCAATCGATTCAAGTGCTTGAGCAGCATCATCACCTTCAGCAACAAACTGCAGCTGGTGGCCGTGTTTAACGCCAAGTGCGATCACTTTCATCAAGCTCTTCGCGTTCACTTCTTTTCCGTCGCCATCTAGGTTTGAAACGCGGATTGTTGATTCAAACTTCTTGGCTTCAGCGACTAGCATTGCGCCCGGACGAGCGTGTAGGCCGTGTGCGTTTTTGATTTTGAATACTGCGCAGTTGTCATCGTCTTGAGACGCTGTAGAAACCGCTTCACCTTTTAGAAGGCCAATTACTTGCGCTGCGTCAGCGGTTAACAGTTGTTGCTGTTTACCTTCGAAAACCATCTTGCTTAGGTTTGCCAGAATAGATTGGTGCGCGCTGTTACAAGCGGCGAATGCGACTAATGCTTTCACTGGTGTGCCTTCGTATTCACAATGGTTCGCTGTTGAAACGAAAGATACGCCAGTGCGTGTTACGCCTTTATCGCTGCCCAACAACCACAGGCCTTGGCCTAGGTGAGTCGGTGTTTTTGTTACTAGGTCAGCAACGAATGCGTTGTCTGTGCAACCTGTGTTTTTAAGTAGGCCGCCCGCAACTGCAGACATTTGAATCATGTCGCTCGCAGGGAACAGTAGCTGAACTAAAGAAGCGTCTAGGTCGGCTTCAAGCTGAACTTCGCCGTTAAGTAGAGCGATGATTTCGTCTTCTGATTTCGCTTGCTTTAATTTATCTTCAACACCGTCAGCCGCCAGAACTTTGGTCAGCTGCTTAAGAATGCCTAAGTGCTCGTCAGATTTAGCTGCAATACCAATTGCCACGTAAACACGGTTGCCGTCTGCCCAATCAATACCTTCAGGGAAGTGGTGTACTGCAACGCCTGTCTCTTTTACTAGGCCACGAGTATCCGTCGTTCCGTGAGGAATCGCTATGCCGTTACCTAGGAACGTAGAGTTCTGGTTTTCACGGTTCAGCATTCCTTCAACGTAACCAGAGTCAACTAAACCTTTAGCTGCCAGGTCGCCAGCAATGTTTTGGATTGCTTTGAATTTGTCTTCGGCAGTTTGGCCTAGAGTGATGTCAGATTTTGATAATTTAAGCATGGTGCCTCTTTAGCGTATCGCTTGAGAATTTGTGTATCGCTACGATTCAGTCTAGAGCAAGATTTATGGAGCTTAACTCGTTGCTTAACTCTTTGTTTTATAATTGCTGAATCGGTTCAGCATTCAGTGTAAAAAAATTCAGCAAAGCCGATTTTGGTTTTCAAAATAGTTTTGCTGCGTGTCGTAATTCCAGTTTCGTTAACAACAAGAAGCTGAATCACGACAAATGACGCTCAATCCATTCAAAAGGATGATTGAAGTCACTTTTCAGATTTTGCTGAATCCTTTCAGCTTTTATACTGAATCGATTCAGCATATAATTCAACTAATCCAAGGATCAGAAGATTGGTTATATGATCCTACGCACAAAATACAGGTCACCCATATGACACTAGATGAGATTGCCAAACTAGCCGGTGTGTCGAAAACGACAGCCAGCTATGTGATTAATGGCAAGGCGCAGAAATACAGAATCAGTGAAAAGACTCAGCAGAAAGTAATGGCAGTGGTGGAAGAGTATAACTACCGACCAGACCATGCTGCTTCGTCGCTGCGCGCTGGTAATAGCCGTTCATTTGGTTTGATTATTCCTGATCTGGAAAACAGCAGTTACGCGCGATTAGCAAAATTGATAGAGCAGAACTCACGTAAAGTGGGTTATCAAATTTTGATTGGTTGCTCAGATGATGACGCTGAAACCGAACGTAAAGTTGCGGAAGCGCTTGTTAGCCGTCGTATCGATGCCTTGCTGGTGGCGAGCTCTATGCCAGACGCCAATGAGTTCTACTTGAAACTGCAAAACTCAGGCACACCCGTTATTGCGATTGACCGTCCTTTAGATGATGAGCACTTTGCCTGTGTGATCAGTGAAGATTTCGAAGCTGCATTTGAACTGACGCACTCGATTCTTGATGACAGCATTCACAGTGTTGGCCTTATTGGCGCACTACCTGATCTGAACATTTCGCGAGAACGTCAGTTGGGTTTTGAAGCGGCGAATAAAGCACATACTCAACAAACAGGGCTAACAGAAAACAAGCCGATGGTTGTCGGTTATGGCGAGCACTTTGACCGAGAATCAGGACGTGAGATTTTTGAGGGCTGGATTGCCAAAGGCACAGTGCCCGATGCCATTGTCACTATGTCTTATACCTTACTAGAAGGTGTATTGGATGTGATGGTTGAAAAGCCAGAGCTGATCAATCAAGTGAAACTGGCAACCTTTGGTGATAACCGTTTATTGGATTTCTTACCTTTTAAAGTTCATTCACTGCCACAGCAATTCGAAGTGATTGCCGATAGTGCTTTTGCACTTGCTTTGAACGCGTCAGCTAAACGCTATCAAGCTGGTATTGAGCTAGTGCCAAGAAGTTTAGTAAAACGTGGCTAGCTCTAATTTTACGCTTAGCTAGAAGCCTCGCGTTTAGCTCGAACTTGGTTTTAACTAGCACTTGGCTTTAACTCGAACCTGTAATTAACTCGAACTCAACAATAAGCCCATTTCTACAATGGCAACAATGCCGAGCAACAAAGCCAACACTTTCCAAAACTGGATCGGGTTTCGGTTTATCAAAGGTTGCTTGGCTTTGCTTTTCACCAAGCTTTGGTTTGGTGTGTAAAGATCTGCTACAAAATCTCCCAACACTTGATGACGTTCGCTTGGTGATTCCGCGCAGGCTTTTTGTAACACCAAATCCACCCAACTCGGTAAGTCCGCTCGTTTCTGAGTGATGGGTTGGTATTCCCATTGATGGTGGCGAGATTGTTTAAGCGATTGTGCGGTCATTTCAGAGTAGGGCAATGCACCTGTTAACATCTCATAGCCGATCACGGCGATAGAGAACAAATCCGAACTGGTGGTGGCCGTGTTGTGCTTGATGGTCTCGGGTGCAATGTAATTGACCGCGCCTAATGGTGTGTCGTCTTTGTCGGTGAGCTCCCCCTCTTCAAGGCCTCTCACTAACACCGCACCAAGGTCGATGATTTTCACCTCACCATCACGTTGAATCATGATGTTCTCGGGCTTTAAGTCTCGGTGCACCATGTCTGCACGTTGCAGTACTCGAATGCCTTGAGTGATCTTTTCTAATATGTCACGCACTTCATTGAGTGACGGTTTTGGATTGTCGTACATCCATTGTCTTAGCGTGATGCCTTCTACCCATTCGCAGATTTGGTATAAGAATTGCGAGTTCTCTGGCGTCGGATAAACCTTCATTACTCTCTTGTTTTTTAACAAGATTCCCGCCCATTGTTCATTAAAGAAAGCTCTGAGTTGCGAAGGGCTATCGTGATATTGAACGGAAGGGACTTTCAGCACGAACTCGGTTTGTGTCTCTTTCTGCATCACACGATACACATGACTTCTTGAGCCTGCATACAACACCTCAAGTACCATAAAGTTATCGATACTTTGACCAAGTTTTAGCGCGGGTGGGATAGCACGTTTAGCCAGCTTTTCATGAAACTCAATCAGCGAAGGTTTAGGCAGATGGCTGACTTGCACAATCAAGCAGCTCACGTTGTCTGAGCTATTGTGGCTTAAAGCGGTATTACAGATGGTTTGCGCTGCGTATTCGAAATCTGCTCCGGGTTTGTCGATGTGTTCCTTGAAGGTGTTGGGAGAGACAAACTCGTGCACGCCATCAGATGTCAGGATAAAGCAGTCGTTTTTCTTGATAGGCAGGGTTTGATAGTCAACGTTGAGTTGGTTGTCCATGCCTAAGGCGCGTGTTAAGTAATGCTTCTGCCCCATATTTTTACGGGTGTGGTCGCGGGTCAGTTGGCGTAATTCTCCATCTCTGAGTAAGTAAATGCGACTGTCGCCAACGTGGAATATATGTGCGGTGTTCGATTTTAATATCACGCTGCTGAACGTCGAAACGAGGGCATTGTGGTTCACTTGTTGTGCGGGATGAATATTAGAAACAGACGTGTTGAAGAGCCAAGAATTGAGGGACGTTAAAACCTTTTGCGCTGAACGCTGAATGCTCCAGCTTTGGGGAGTTGCGTAATAGTCGTCGATAAACTGCATCACGCTGGTGTGACTGGCTTTCTGGCCGTGTTCACTGCAACTTGCGCCGTCTGCTATGCAGGCAACACTGCCTTTCAACTCTTGCTCTGCGCGAGTTTTGGGGTGTTTTACAATGATCGCATCTTGGTTTTCATCTCGTACGCCTTGATTCGAATAACCACCAAACTTAAGCGTTAACTGGTTGTTGGATTCTGGCGTGATGACTTGCCCTTGGCTGAATGAAATTGTCATAACTGGTCTTCTTCTTAACTGCTCTTCTTCCCGCTTCCTTGACAGAACATCCTAGGAAGAACAAAAGCCCTAGTGAACTTAGAGCCTTTGAACGAAGCACCTAGCATTGATGTATCCGCTAAGGTGCTTCTTCCGATTCAATAATATCAATGCTTCCTAGCTTGAAACATTAATCAGCGTGACACTGCCATCGTCGTTTACTTCGGCGATTTGACCGTTAGGCTCTTCCATGAACAGTAGAGTCACAAAGCCAAGTACCGCTGTTGCAGCAATCACTAAGAAGAAGGTTTGGTAGCTCACGAATGACAACACAGTTAGGTAAACTACCGCACCCACGTTACCGTAAGCCCCCGTCATACCTGCAATTTGACCTGTCATGCGACGCTTGATTAGAGGAACCGTTGCGAATACCGCACCTTCACCCGCTTGCACGAAGAAAGAACACGCCATCGCCGCGACAACCGCTAGCCATACAGGCCATGTGCTGTCGACTTGACCCATTGCGAAGTAACCCACAGCAAGACCAATCGTTAGAATAAGCAGTGTTGGTTTACGACCGAATTTATCTGAAATCCAACCACCACCTGGACGAGACATTAGGTTCATAAAGGCATAAGCCGATGCAACCATACCTGCAAGAACCGGTGTTAATTCAAAGGTTTCAGAGAAGAACAGTGGCAACATAGAAACCACAGCCAGTTCAGAACCAAATGTCGCGAAGTACAATACGTTAAGTACCGCAACTTGCTTGAATTTGTACTGGTGAATCTCTGGTACTTCTTCTTTAAATACGTTCTTGTTTACTTTCCAAACTTGCGACACTTCGTACACGTAAAGTGCTGCTAAACCTGCATACACAGAGTAAACCGCCATGTCAGACAACATGTTGATGTTGCTTGGTGAAAGCTTCCAAGTCAGTAGCGCTAAAGCGGCATACATAGGGATCTTCATAATAAGTAGGAAGAAAAAGTCACCCTTTGATGTCACTTCCATTGCTGTTACTTGAGCAGGCTTGAAGTAAGTTGAACCTTTTGGTGTATCTGACACGTTTTTGTAGAAGATAAACGAGAACGCTAAGCTCATTACGCCAGTAATACCGACCGCATAACGCCAGCCGTCTTCACCACCAAACGCTAGAGCGAGAGTTGGAAGTGTGAACGCTGCTGCTGCTGAACCGAAGTTACCCCAACCGCCGTAAATACCTTCAGCCGTACCCAGTTCGTTGTGTGGGAACCATTCAGACACAAGACGAATACCGACAACGAAACCTGCACCAATGAAGCCCAGTAGGAAACGAGCGATGGCCGCTTGAATGAAAGAGTCTGCCAGAGCAAACATAAAACAAGGGATCGAACAGACCGCGAGTAGCGAAGAGTAGACCAACCTTGGGCCGTATCTATCGGTTAGCATGCCTATGGCGACACGCGCCGGAATGGTCAATGCAACGTTGAGGATCAGGAGGGTTTTGATCTCTTCAGTAGAAAGACCAAGTGTGGTTTTTACCATTTGCAGTAGTGGGGCAAAGTTGAACCACACAACAAAGGTAATGAAAAAGGCCATCCAGCTTAGGTGTAAGACCTTCATCTTACCCGTAAATGAAAGCAGCGAAAATTTAGTGTTATCCATAGTTTAAATCCTTTAAATCTGGAAAATTACCTGGTTTGTGCATCTGCGTTACTTCCGAACTTCGAACGCTTTTAATGTGCATAAACCCTGTGCCGAAATTGCGCACGCAAATAAGCGTTTGCATCATGGTGTCGGCGGTTTAGTTAACTGGCGATAGCAAGAGGTGCGAGAACTTGAACTTGTTCTCCTTGCTTGCGAACTTCAAATTTCACGAGCTTGAGTTCAGGCTGTTCAAGACATTCGCCAGTTTCTAAGTGGTAATGCTGCTTGTATAAGGGTGAGGCCACGTAAGGTTCTCCGCTTAATGAACCAATTATACCACGTGACATCACATTCGCCTTGCCGATAGGGTCGTAATTAGAGAGCCCATAAAGCGTGTCGCTGCGCTTGCAGTAAAAAATAGCCACTTGGTTATCGTCTACTTTGGCGCAAATTCCCCCGTTTGGGGTTAGGTCGCTGGTGCTGCATACGGTTGTCCAATTTTCCATGACTTTCTCCTAGTCTAAAATTGAGTTTTTATTTTTTTATTGATGAACCTGATGAACCTGATGAACCTGATGAAATTTATGAAACCTCAGTCACTTCGATTTGGTTTGCTTTAGCGAGCTTTTCATCGCGTTTTGAATTCGAAGCATCACTCAAGCTCGGTTTAGGAAAACGTTGCTCTCGCTCTTTGATGAAAGAGAGGCTAGTGTCCATTTCTTCACTGTTGATGTAGTGCTGGAAGCGCTTCATCTTCTCAGGGTTTTCAATGGTGGTTTTCCATTCACACTGGTACTTCTCGATGTTGAGTGCGATGTCCGCTTCGAGTTCTTCAGCTACGTTGAGCTTGTCTTCAATCACGACTTGTTTGAGGTATTCAATGCCGCCTTCGAGGTTCTCCATCCATACCGATGTACGCTGTAGGCGGTCTGCGGTACGTGTGTAGAACATCAAAACGCGGTCGATGTATTTAAGGAGTGTGGTTTCGTCCAAATCAGTGGCGAATAGGTCTGCATGGCGAGGGCGCATACCGCCGTTACCACAGATGTAAAGGTTCCAACCTTTGTCGGTGGCGATAACACCAATGTCTTTCGATTGGGCTTCTGCACATTCACGAGTACAGCCTGAAACCGCAAACTTGATCTTGTGTGGTGAACGTAGGCCTTTGTAGCGGTTCTCAAGTCGAATCGCTAAGCCAACACTGTCGTCGACACCGTATCGACACCAAGTGCTACCGACACACGATTTCACGGTACGAACCGATTTACCGTAGGCGTGGCCCGTTTCAAAACCTGCATCAATCAGCTTTTTCCAGATGATAGGCAGTTCGTTAAGCTGTGCGCCAAACAAGTCGACACGCTGACCGCCCGTGATTTTGGTGTAGAGGTCGAACTCTTTAGCAACTTCACCAAGCACGATTAATTTATCTGGAGTGATTTCACCGCCAGCAATACGCGGAACCACCGAGTAAGTGCCGTCTTTTTGCATGTTGCCAAGGTAGATGTCGTTGGTGTCTTGCAGCTCGATATGTTGATCTTCAAGGATGTAATCGTTCCAGTACGAAGCCAGAATCGAACCGACAGCCGGTTTACATACAGTACAGCCTAATCCGTTGCCGTGAGAATCTAACAGCTCGTCAAAGGTCTTGATTTTGTTGACACGGATGATGTCGGTAAGCTCTTGGCGAGAATAAGCAAAGTGCTCACAGATATCGTTAGAGACTTCCACACCCAAGTTACTCAGTTCACTATCGAGAACCTGTTTCGCAAGGGCAGAACAACCGCCACACCCTGTCGAAGCGCTGGTGGTTTCTTTCAAAGCCGCCATCGTGGTGCAGCCCGCAGAGACCGCGTCTTTAATATCGCCTTTGGTCACATCAAAACATGAACAGATCACAGCGCTATCAGGCAGAGCTTCTACACCCATTGCTGAACCAGAATTATCGGCCACGTTAGGTAAAATCAGCACTGATGGGTTTTCAGGAAGGGGCATGTCATTTTGTTTGATTTGCAGTAGCGAACCGTAGGCTTCTGCATCACCGACCAATACTGCACCGACAATCTTTGTGCCGTCAGCCGAAATGATCAGGCGCTTATAAACTTGTTCAATTTCATCGTTATAAGTATACGATTGAGCACCTTCTGTCTTGCCGTGTACTTCGCCAATACTGGCCACATCGACGCCAAGCAGTTTGAGCTTGGTGCTCATGTCTGCGCCAGTGAATGCAGCGTCGTCAGTACCGTCAGAGACAATATGCGAAGCCGCGATTTTTGCCATCGAATAACCGGGAGCCACTAAGCCGAAGATCTTGTTATCCCAAAGGGCACATTCACCAATCGCGTAGACGTTGTCGATGTTGGTTTGACAGTGATTGTTGATCACAATACCGCCACGCTCGCCAATCTCGACATCAGAGCTTCTTGCCAGCTCATCTTGAGGGCGAATACCGGCAGAGAATACGATCATATCGGTTTCTAAATGGGTGCCATCGGCGAAGTTCATACGGTAGCGAGCGTTTTCACCGTCGACTATTTCAGAGGTCGCTTTCTCGGTATGAACTTGCACACCAAGGTCTTCAATCTTTCTGCGCAGTAGGGCACCGCCACCGTCATCTAATTGAACGGCCATTAGGCGAGGCGCGAATTCAACCACATGGGTTTCTAAGCCAAGGTTTTTGACTGCGTTTGCGGCCTCTAAGCCAAGCAGACCACCACCAATCACCACGCCAGATTTGCTGCCTTTGCTTGAAAGCTCGATGGCGTCTAAGTCTTCGATGGTGCGATAAACGTGACAGTGTTCTTGGTCGTTACCGGGAATAGGGGGAACAAAAGGGAAAGAGCCCGTCGCCAAGATCAGCTTGTCATAACTTTCAACATGACCACTTTCAGTGATGACTTGTTGATTGGCGGTGTCTAGCTTGGCAACCTTCTGGTTCAACAAGTAGCTCACGCCGTTGCTTTGGTAATACTCTTCACTGGTCAATGACAGGTCATCAGCACTTTTACCATTAAAGTAAGCCGTTAGCTGAACACGGTCGTATGCTAGCCTTGGCTCTTCACTGAAAGTAATTACATCAAACTCATCACTCTCTGATTGCAGGATGTTGTCGATAAATTTGTGTCCAACCATGCCGTTACCAACAACGACGATTTTCTTCTTGCTCATAATCCATTCCTTATTCTCGGCGTCACCATCACTAGCATCTAATTTCTAGTCGTTAGCAGATGAATACCGGGTTGAGATTCCACTCAATTCATAATCATCAAGAAAAACAAAAATGTTTTTTCTAAGTCTTGTTTTTTAGTGGAGCAAGGAGGGTGCCAGATTACGGTTCGTTCATTTAAATAAAAATTAATTTATAATTTTCAGTGGTTTAAAAAGTATAGGTAGCACGCAATTACCCCTAAAGTGGTATGTAAATTTTTTGTTAGATTTATATAAATGAGCATTTGTGGTGCAACTTTCTGCAAGATGGTGCAAAAATTAAGTTTCGATCTTGGTTAAGTTCTGTTTGGTTCGTTGTTGATATTTGTATTTTTATTAACTCATTGTTTTTAAATGAAAATATTTGCAATTCATCGACTGCTATTAAGTGGCGTGTTATTTGCTTGTTTTCACTTATTACAATTATGGATAATTGAGCGAGAAACGGATGACCGATTCAAACAGCGGCTGGATAAAATCGACCTGTGCTTATTGTGGTGTAGGGTGTGGAATAGAAGCGAGACCGACATCGCTAGGAAAACTAGAAGTACGTGGTGATAAAGATCATCCATCAAACTATGGAAAGCTATGTACTAAAGGGATCGCGCTCGGCGACACCGTCACGCCTTTAGGTCGTCTTACACAGCCTGCTTATATTCAGAATGAGCAAAAACAAGAGCTGGATTGGAACAGTGCCACTCAGTTGGTCGCAGACAAATTCAATCAAACCATCGAAGAATATGGGGCCGATTCGGTTGCGTTCTATGTGTCTGGTCAGCTGCTTACCGAAGACTATTACGTTGCCAATAAACTGATGAAAGGCTTCATCGGCAGTGGCAACATCGACAGTAATTCTAGGCTGTGTATGGCTTCAACCGTGGTCGGGCATAAGCGTGCATTTGGTGCAGACACAGTGCCGGTTTGTTATGAAGATCTTGAGCAAGCCGATCTGGTTGTGATTACAGGATCCAACCTAGCATGGTGTCACCCGGTACTTTTCCAAAGGTTAAGAGCCGCGAAACAAGCCAACCCAGCATTGAAAGTCATCGTCATCGACCCGCGTTATACCGACACCTGTGAAATCGCAGACATTCACTTGGCATTGGAATCTGGCTCAGATGTCGCATTGTTCAATGGTTTATTGGGTTACCTCGATGATAACGACAAGCTAGATGCAGACTACATAGAAAACCACACCCAAGGCTTTACTGAATCGATTCGATCTGCGACTCAGTACCGTTATACCGAATCAGGCTGGGGCGACAAAAGTGTTCCTGAACTTACAGGGTTAACAGAGCAGCAGCTAAAACAGTTCTACAGTTTGTTTGCATCGAACGAGAAGGTGCTGACCATTTACTCCCAAGGCGTGAACCAATCGACACAAGGGTGCGATAAGGTAAACGCCATTATTAACTGCCATTTAGCTACTGGGAAAATCGGCAAGCCGGGCATGGGGCCATTCTCTGTAACGGGCCAGCCGAACGCAATGGGTGGCCGAGAAGTGGGCGGTTTAGCCAATACCTTAGCGGCGCACTTTGAATTTGGTGACCCGCAATCACACCAAACCGTCAGCGAGTTTTGGCAAACCGACAGCTTAGCCACACATGCGGGTTTAAAAGCGATTGACCTGTTTGATGCCATGAATGAAGGTAAAATCAAAGCCGTGTGGATCATGGCGACCAACCCAGTCGTGAGCCTGCCTGATAGCGAAAAGATCAAAGCGGCATTAGAGAAGTGCCCATTTGTGGTGGTGTCTGATTGTATTGCCGATACGGAAACCACTCGCTTGGCCGATGTGGTGCTGCCCGCGCAAGGGTGGAGCGAGAAGTCGGGTACTGTGACCAACTCTGAACGCCGAATCTCACGCCAACGCCGTGTGTTACCAAGCCCAGGGGAAGCCAAACCCGATTGGTGGATATTAAAAGAAGTCGCGCAAAAAATGGGATTCAAAGAGCAGTTCGAGTTCCGCCACGAAGGCGAGATCTTCAAAGAGTATTGCGAGATGACAGCGCTCGGCAATGAAACAGGTAAAGCGCGTGACTTGTGCTTAATTGGACTCACGCAACTGGATGAAAAGGGCTATGGCGAACTCACTCCACAGCAATGGCCAGTATTAGAGTATCAACCTGAGATCATTGAGCAGCGCATGTTCACTAATGGCGAGTTCTTTACAGAATCTGGCAAAGCGCAGTTTATTGCAGTCGAACACGACAAACCGATTGCCGACACCAGCCTTGAATTCCCACTTATCATGAACACAGGGCGAATCCGAGACCAATGGCACACCATGAGCCGCACAGGTTTGGCGGCAGGCTTAGGTGAACACACCCCAGAACCGTTTGTCGCCATGCACCCAGATACCGTTTCAGAACTGAACTTGGATGAATTCGGGCTAGATGCTTTCAACCACGCCACTATTAATCCAGTGGTGAAAGTGCGCAGCGCACAAGGGGAGTGCCAAGCGCGATTAGTGGTGACCAAAGAGATGCGCCGTGAACAAGTCTTCATGCCTATCCACTGGAACGCACCGACCGCCAAAGACAGCAAACCGTGTGACTTGATCTTGCCTCATACCGATGCCGCATCAGGCCAACCAGAGTTCAAACATACCCCTGTGGTGGTTGAACCGTGTGGCTATCGCAGCGAAGCCGCCTTGGTCAGCGACAAAGTGATGGATTGCAGCGGTTTTGATTACTGGGTGCGCCAAAGAGTGGAGGGCGGTTTTCTGTATCGCATCTCATCATCCAAGAACCCAATGGAGCTGGTGATTCAGCTTGCTAATACCCTTGATGCCTTGCCAGAACCTAACACGGAGGCGATAAAATCACTCCATTACCACGGCAATAAGTCATTCAAGAACTACGGCTCTGCCAAGCTGGGTCAGTCTGGCGTAAAGCAGGCCTTCGTGGTGAACAGTAAGCTCGACCATCAAAGCATCGAATGGCTGGTGGAATGCCTAACCCGAGAAGCCGATGAAGAGTTCGAAGCCGAGTTTTTGAGTACCATGGCGAAGTAGCTGACTACCTCTCGCTAATCCATACCTTTAGTGTAAACGCCGACATGATTGTCGGCGTTTTTGTTTTTGAGAATACAACTTCCAAGATACAACCTGCATAGCCTGAACTGCGGTTTACTCACATATTGGGGAGTTTTCTGCATTTTGCCGAAACTATATGGAAAATTTCTGCTTTTCGTCATGTTTGATGCAAAGATAAGTAGGTAAGATGATGTTATTAAGAGAGTTATTGGACTAAGTGTAGTGTGTCTTGGAAACTAGACAGAATTGTTTCAGGGACAAAATGCAGAATTATTCTGTCTAATATAGCTGTTAGGCAATACGGGCATGCAAAGTGCGTGCTATTGCATTATCATTAATTTTTTCTTTTTATACTGAGAATATGAATAAGATTGTTAAGTTTGTTTTAGGCACTATTGGGGCCGTAGTAATTGGTGCAATAGGCAGTGGGGTTTGGGAATACATCTTTCAACCAGCACTCCGCTCCGGCTCTAATATATTGTTAGAAGTTGCAACACTAGGTATTGAAAGCTTTAAAAATGATCTGTATCGAGATGTAGCAAAAGGTTACAGAGAGCAAGCTAGCTACTCGTTGTTGCTGTCTTTTACTTCTCTACTAATTAGTGGCTACATTGTTGGTTGTCTAATAATGTTTTCAAAAGTTAAAGATATGATAAAAGCAGAACAAGAAACTCTTGCAGACCTGAATGAAATGGAGTTAGAAATAGAGCATGGTCCAACAGAAGAAATAGATGACAAGCCGGAAAAGGCTGATTTACTAGAAAGAATAGAAGATATCAGAAAATCACTACAAAGCTCTGGAAGCAAGAAAATTAAAAAGTATTGTTATGCAATGACTCTTATAGTGGTTGTTATTAGTGTTAGCAAATTTGTTGGAATAATCAAAGACGGATATATTAATGGTGCAGTGACACATTATACTCAAATGGTAAGAATTGTGAGCCCATATGTTGAAAAGGATAGGTTAATTGAAATTGAATCTGAATTTTCTCAGATTCAATCATCGAGTGACTATGAAAAAATTATCGATAGCTTGAATTTCTATATTCAGGAACATCAATTACATAAACCACAATTCAGTGTTTGGTGATTTTGCCTAACAAATGCTTTAAGGCGGACCGCCAACTTTTGGCATTTTTAGTCTGGATTGGGTGTAGTGATTACGGCGGTCTGTTTGAGTGTCGTTTAAGTTGGCAGCCACTTAAGCAGGCGTTAGCCTTCTAAAGGATAATATACAGTCAGATGTCAATAGAAAAAATGCATGGTGGCGCTACGCATACTGCGGAAGAATTTGTGCTAGCAGGTGTTGCCGTGTCAAAAGGCACAGAGAATAATCGTTTGGTAGCACCAACAATGGTCAATTTCGCTTTTGCGTCAGAACTGTTCTTTAAAGGGATATTGGTAGAGCAGGGTATAAACCCTGGCAGAAATCATGGTTTATGGGGGTTGTACCAACTTCTTCCTGAAGATAGGAAAAATTGGGTGCGGCGTATGTATATTTACCTCGTTGGTGATATTTCTACAGATACCTTTGAAAAAGAAATTCAGCGTTGGTCAAACTCTTTTATTGAAATTCGATATTGGCATGATGAGACATCAAAAAAACAGGCATATTTTGACTTTTCGAATTTCATTCCAAATCTAGCTATTAGTTTGTATAACGCGTATGTACATTATGAAGAACTACCAGTATTTGAGTTTCCTCAGCTTAAAGGTATGCACGCCAAGTAGGCAGTCAAATGCTAACAAAGCGTTTAAGACAGATTCCCAACGCATGGCATTTTTAGTGCTATCGTTGGGTTTTGTGTTTACGGTGGTATGGTTAGGTTTCGTGGTGGCGTTGCTCACTACTTAACGCGGCGTTATACCCTATCGGAGAAAATTACATGGAGTTAGTTGTACCATCGCAAGAGTTTCAGTCTGCTTTCGAATCTTTCTATGAGGACTTTGCTAAAAACGATGTTGAAAATGCTGAGTACTACCTTGAAGGTGAAATTGATTTTTCCAAATATGTTCAGCGCTTGAGTGACGAAGCTGCGGGGGTAAACTTACGTGAAGGTTATGTGCCATGTAGTCATTTTTGGCTGATAGATAGTACAAGGTCTATCCTCGGAGCTATTCGGGTTCGCCATAATATCGACAATGATTTCCTCTCTTTAGAAGCTGGTCATATTGGCTACGATATAGCCCCCTCATCTCGTGGAAAGGGCAACGGTAAGTTAATGCTGAAGTTGGCGCTTTCGAAAGCTGCCTCTCTTGGCATCGAGCGAGCACTACTGACTGCTGATGAAGATAACTTTGCATCGCGTGGTGTCATCGAAGCTAATGGTGGTGAGTTTGAAAAAATCGTTATAGGTAAGGTTTTCCCAAATCCTTTAGCTAGGTATTGGGTCAGCTGTGAGTAACGATATACAAAGCATTTTAGAGTGATTCCCAACGCTTAGCATTTTCAGTTTAAGCTTGGGTTTTGGGTTTTGGGTTTACGGTTCTATGGTTTCGTTTAGGTGGTAGAGTTGTTCGCACCTAAATTGGTATTTGTACGCTTTGAGGAGCTAATGATTCAGAGTATTTATGATGAGATGTGGCAAAGGTTTGAGCTAGCATCTGCTCACAACGATTATGAGCTAGACTCGCATCTATTAGATATTGCTAGTGATACCCGAAGGGGGTTACAGCTTTGGCATATTTAAAGCAGGGTAATCGTTCTGTTCTTGATGAAATCATGATCTTTCAGAAAGCAGTATGTGAAATAGAACCCAAGCAATACTACCATCCGCTTGAAGAACTGCACCTAACCGTTCTGTCGGTAATTTCATGCGTACCAGAGTTTGAACTCAGCGAAATCAATATTCACTCTTATATCGAAATATTTCGTTCAGTCTTGAGTTCAAATCAACAGATAGAAATAAAATATCAAGGTATTAGTGCGTCTCCAAATTGCATTCTACTGCAAGGTTTTCCTGTCAGTGATTCTTTGGAACAGTTTAGAAATGAACTTAGAACTCAATTAAGCGAAGCGGGGTTAAGGGTAACTTTTGACAGCCGTTATAAGTTGGTTACAGCGCACAGTTCATTAATTCGGTTCAGAGTTCCAATTAGCGATAGTCGACAGCTTTTTAGGTTGTGTCAGCAGTATCGAAATTATGACTTCGGTAGCATCGTTCTGAAAGACTTTGAACTGGTGTTTAACAACTGGTATCAAAACTTGGCGGTAACAAAGTCTTTGGCTAGAGGTTCTTCATTAAACTAAACGCGCTTATAACAAGTACCTAAGAGTCAGCCCAACCCCCACATCATCAAATATCCAGTGCACGATTTCAAAAAAAAACAACTAAATCAGAAGCCCAACACTTGGCACTTTATGCCAGTGTTGGGTTTGTTGTTTTGTCGAAAACCAACCAAACAGGGCGCCAATAACGGCGCCCTTTGTGTTAGTTGGAAACGCTATAAGTGTCGTAGTCACGAAGTAAGAAGATTGCGATACAGGCTGCGAGCATTGGCCAAGAAGCGAAGAACAGTAGGTTGTTGAACGGGTCCATGTATTTTCCAAAAGAGGAAAAGGTTGAGCCTGCATGAAGAACTAAAATGGCTCCGTAGGTGTACTTTTTCCACATGCCTACAACGAATGCGCCTAAAAATCCGAGCTGCGCGACACCCAGAGCCATCATCGCATTGTTCGAGATGTCGATGCCGTAAAAGCCAGACAGTACTTTTGTCGCGTGCTCAGGGACAAGAATCTTATCCAAGCCCCAGAACAAGAAGACGATAAAAATGCCGATTCTCAGCAGTAATAGGCTAGTCGCCAGTTTGGTTTGAAGTGTCTTTTCCATGATATCCCTTGTGATGCATTCAATGATGCGATGATTTAAATGTTCATCAAAGGAGACCCATAGCCTTCGCGTTTTCTTTCGCAGTTTTTCAGTGGCTTATGTAACAGGAAATGTCTGGTTGGTTTGTTCCTTAACGTTATCGGACTCAAAATGCTGCTGCCTGAGTAAGCTGATAGTCAGGTTTATCGGCATCGGCTTATAAAAATAGAAGCCTTGGATATAGTCGACACCGAGCTTTGATAAGACTTTCACTTGTGACTCATACTCGACACCTTCGACGATCACTTGCATCCCTAAGGTGCGTGATAGTTGAAGCATGGACTCTAGCAAAGGGAGGCCAAAGCTGGATTCGTCGGATATGTTTTTCACGAACACGCGATCGATCTTGAGAATGCTGAACGGGAACTGTCTTACGAAATCTAACCCTGCGTAGCCTGTACCAAAATCATCAATCGCAACTCTTACGCCCATGTTCGATAGCTTGGTTAGGTTGTCTCTAATTTTGACCATGTCGGCATCAGAACATTCACCATCTTCGGTTACTTCAAATACCACCTGCTTGAGGATCTCAGGGTGTCTTTTAAAGATGCTGATCACTTTGTTAGAGAAGTTACTGTTGGACACTACGTTGCGGCTGATGTTGACGCTGATGTACTTTGATTCGAACACGTCTTGATTGCTTTTCAACGTCATTAATACTTTGCGTAGCACGAAGTAGGTGAGCTCCTCAATCAAGCCTAAGCTTTCGGCAAGCGGAATGAAAATAGCAGGGGAGACGTTACCTTCAATTGGGTCGTTCCATCGTAATAACGACTCACAGCCGACGATCTCACTGGTGTTTTGGTTAACGATAGGCTGCATGTGAACATGAAGGTGCTGGTTTTTTAGCGCACTTGAAAGCGAATATTCTAAGCTGCGTTGGCTCTGCTTTTTATGCTTGATCGAAAGGAGAATTATGGTGGTAATTCCGGCCA
Source organism: Vibrio sp. 10N.247.311.51 (assembly GCF_041467855.1). Classification (NCBI taxonomy): domain Bacteria; kingdom Pseudomonadati; phylum Pseudomonadota; class Gammaproteobacteria; order Vibrionales; family Vibrionaceae; genus Vibrio; species Vibrio sp. 10N.247.311.51. The sequence goes on from NZ_JBFSVK010000003.1 coordinate 99,455, forward strand.
TCAAAAAGCCAAACCATAAATAGCTCAACATGAAGTGAAGATAAAACTGATACCCAATGTAAGAGGTGATGGTCAACGGGTAGCTGTTTGATTGTATCCGCACCTTGGCGATTGATGAGTCAATATCGGTAGGGTGGATATCTCTTTTGATCACCTCTACTTTGGCCTGTATTCCATGGTTGCTCAGGTTTGTTTCAACAAGGTCATAGATGAAGTGTGGCGGAATCATTAGGCTCACTCCGGCATCTTCTTTGTTCGAGAAAATGAGCATGATGGACTGAACTTGCGTGATGGCTGAGTTGGAATACGACAGGGTCGTTAAATTCGGGTCGTCGTTGAGTCGCTGCCTGATGGTGCTGTATAGGCGAAATGAAACGTCACCATCGGTGGTTGAACAGTAAAATCGGTTCTCTTTATTGAATACCGCTGCTTCTTTTACCCAATCGGCTTCAAAAACGTTTTGTCGAAGCTGTCTAACGATCGCGTCGCAAGACTGTTCAGGTCTAACTTCAGATAAAAAACGGTCGAACCTTGATTGGATCCCTTCTAACCTGGTTTCGACTAACCTTGATGTGTCTTCGGTTAATGTTTGGTAGTGATGCGGTGTAAAAGGAATGAGCATTGCCATGGAAAAAAAGAAAGAGATGGCAAAGTAAAATGAAGTCTTGGCAATGTTTTGGTACTTGATATCCATAGTTGGAGAAGCGTTACCGATTTATGTGAGCATTCGATTTAATTTATAAAGTTAACGATTATGTAGCAATATAAATAATTAATATTGTGAATGTAGGCACGAATTATTGATATAAATAATATGTTTTCCAGTTTTACCAGAAAAATCTTGATGTTATCTCGTTTATTTGAGTTATCGAGGCGTCATTTTTGATGATTCATGCGGATAACAAATGCTTATATCCTGATAAGTTTTGTTGTTATTTGGCCGAGCTGAATGAGTTGAATGAGCTGAATATTGAGCCATGTTTAAATAAATAAAGTCACGACTCGATTCGTTTTGGTGGTGACAGCATAAAGGATGATTATGACAAAACTGATATCAGCACTTATAGCGGTGTGCTTCTCATTCTCTGCGTTGGCCGACGAAGGTGTTGTTGATTGCGAGAATGCGATGAATACCATCGAGATCAATCAGTGTGCGGCAATTGAGTTGGAATCTGCACAATCGGAACTGGATAAATACCTTGCAGCCAGCTTTGAGCACAATGCTTATGATGCTGAGCTGGTGGCATCAATTAAGAAGGCTCAGGAGAGCTGGCAGGCGTACATGACAGCACATTGCGACTCTGTTTACACCCAATGGCGTGATGGTTCTATTCGAGGGGTTATGGCGCTTTCTTGCAAGACGACGTTAACCAAGCAGCGCACGCATGAGGTGTGGGAAAACTTCTTAACTTATATGGACAGCACGCCTCCGGTTTTACCAGAGCCTAAATTAGCGCCGTAGGCAGGTTTAAAATACGTACAGGACTGTGCACCTGCTTCAACCTTTTGCGTGCTAATAACAAAGCGATAGGGGATTGTCTTACTCTTTAGTTCTTAGTTCTTAGTTCTTAGTTCTTAGTTCTTAGTTCTTAGTTCTTAGTCTCTAGTTTGAAGTATTACCTAGCAAGGAATCGATTTTGAATAATGTCAGTATCACCCTTATTCAGCTTGAAGTTGAATACAAGAACAAACAAAAGAACATTGATTCGGTCTCTGATCTTTTGCAAGCGGAGTCGTCAGTCGGGGATATTACTTTACTGCCTGAACTGTTCACTACTGGGTATATTTTTAACGAGGCTGAAGAAATTCACGAATTGGCTGAAGACTTCACCGACAGCAGTACTATTGATTCATTAACTCAGATGGCAGCGAAGCATCACACCTTGATTGTTGCGGGTATTGCCGAGAAAGATAGCGGCCAATATTACAACAGTGTGGTGGTTGTGGATGCTTCCGGTTTACGACACAAATACAGAAAAATCAGTCAAACCAAATTCGATAAGCAGTATTTCTCGAGAGGGGAAGAGCGCCTCACGTTTGAGCACAAAGGCTTGAAGTTTGGTGTTGCGATTTGCTTTGATATTTGGTTCCCGGAGATCATGAGAGGGTATCAGTCGGTCGACGTTATTCTTCACCCTGCCAATTTCGGCGGGCAGCACAGTTTTGCTATTGCTCAAGCAAGGGCTTTAGAAGAGGGGTGTCATGTGGTGACGTGTAATCGGGTTGGACAGGATGTGGTTGATGCGTTTACCGCGACTTATTGTGGTGGAAGCCGAGTCTACTCACCCAAAGGGGAGTTAATGACTCAGCTCAACGAAAGGCAATCGGTAGAAACCGTAAGTATTCAAGATCTCTCGATTGCGCCGCAATACAATGGCGTTGATGTTGAAGATGAGATGCAGCAAATCACCGCTCTCTTAGACCGTTAAATCGCTAGAACAGAGACTAGCGTGGTATAAGATCGAAAAACGCAAGGTGATTAAGCCTTGCGTTTTAGTTTGGGAACCAAGCGTTCTTAAGCTTGATCGTTGATTTGATTCAGATGCTCGACTGAATGGGCGTTTTTCATCCGCTGAGCTTGATGGATATTGACCATAAGGCGATTGAGCAGTTTTTGCAGTCGTTCAATATCCGGCAATTGTTGATTTTTGGCTTCGACTTCTAGCTCCAATGCCTGCTTAGAAAGCATGTTAAGACCTAAGTTTAGTGACATGCCTTTAATGGAGTGCAGAGTACGACAAAGTGGCTCTAATTCTTTCGCTAAATAGTATTCGATGACACGGTCAACCGATTGTTCGAACTCAATAATGGTTGAGTCGATAAGTAAGCTGAACCCTTCCGTGTCGTCTTTCAGTATGTGTATCACTTCTGAATGGCTGATCTCTTCTTCCGTTAACCTTAACGTTTCAATAGGCTTACGATGAAGCTCGACAATATTTTCATTCTCACTCGAACCTTCGGCTGCGGTTTGTTTCGGTAATCGACTTGAGAACTGTTGTAGGGCGTCGAAGAAACTCTCTTGCTGCAGAGGCTTGGTCAGAATATGGTCGACACCCGCCTGAATAAAGTTGTCATGCGCCTCACGGAATACATCGGCCGTGTAAGCGAATATCAAGGTATCGAGTTTCAGTTTTTCGCGGATGTGATGCGTTGTTTCGACCCCGTTCATTTCAGGCATATGATTGTCCATCAAGATAAGGTCATATTGAGTGGTTTTGAGGCGTTCAATCGCCAATTTCCCATTCTCCGCATGCTCAACATGATGGCCGAGTTTTTCACAGAAGCCTTGTGCAACAATGGCATTAATACGGTTATCTTCCACCAACAGGATACTTAACGAGTTATAACTGAGAGTTTCTGCATCGACTGTATGGGTAGCGATGTCTTTAGCTTTGCTTTCTTGCCATGTGATAGGCAGAGAGACTTGGAATTTTGTGCCAAGCCCAACAGCACTGGTTAATGTGATTTCTCCATTCATGAGGTTGACTAGGTTCTTGACGATTGCGAGGCCAAGCCCTGTTCCGCCAAACTTCCTTGTTGTCGAAGTGTCGGCCTGTTCGAATGAATTGAATACCTGCTCGTGCTTATCTTTCGGGATACCAACCCCGGTGTCTGTCACGGTCAGAATCAACTGGTTGTTGGGGCGATTGAGGTCAGCTTGAATGGACACATGACCTTCTTTGGTGAATTTGGTCGCATTGCCGCCCAAGTTGAACATGATTTGACGTAGCCTTGCACAGTCTCCGACGAGTTGGATGTTTTTCGGTATGTTATTTTCGATCAACAGGCGAATGCCTTTTTCATCCGCTAAGGGTTTTAGTGCGCTGCATACAGGCTGCATGACTTGAACAAAATTAAAGGGTGCCACGTCTAGCTCAAGCTTGTTTTCTTCGACTTTTGAGAAGTCCAGAATGTCGTTGAGTATCGTCATCAAGTGGTGACCAGAATCGAGAATGATGTTGATGTTCTCTTTTGTTTCTGGTTCTTGGGTCTGGCTTGCAATGATTTGAGATATTCCAAGAACGCCGTTCATTGGCGTTCTGATCTCGTGGCTCATGGTAGACAGAAAATCGCCCTTAGCTTTTACTGCGGCTTCAGCTTTGGTTCGTTCGGCGATTAGCTCCTGAGTTTTAGCTCTCATTTCACTGTCATTACTGATCAAATTGGCTGTCATTTTTTGAAAGCTTTGTTTGAGATGCGCGATTTCGTCTTGGGTGTTTATATTCGAATTCAATTCCAGAGTTGCAGCACCTTGATCCAAATGGCCAGCGGCAACTTGGTTAGTGGCTTCAAGTAGGGTGTGTAATCTTCGATTAATACGTTTTGACGCCCACGCAGCAACAAGGAGTGATATGAACACGGAAAACAGTGTTCCGAGGATTAATATGTAGCTGGTTTGATTGGCTGAACTCTCCGATTTTTCGACCCTGGTAATAATAAGTTGTTGTTCAATTTCAATGAATTGAGCAATCTCTTGGCGGATCTCATCAATCAATTTTTTTCCGGTTTGCTGCTGAGTGAGGTCGATGACACTTTGTATTTCAGCTTCGCCTTTATTGACAAGGCTGCGTTGATGGATCTCTTTCTCTCCAGACTGTTTCAGCCATGTTTTATGGATATCATCGATTCTATATAGGCGTTCTACTTGAGGTGGGTTATCACTCACTTGATTCGCAAGGGTTTGGAGTTTTTGAGGCCATACATCAAGAGCTAAATGGTAGGGTTCTAAAAAAACAGGATCCCCCGTGATCAAGTAACCACGTTCAGCCGTTTCTATGTCGACTGTTAAGCTGAGAAGTTCTTGAGCCCGAGCGATGGCTTTATGTGTGTGTACAACCCAATTATTGTCTTTTACAACCGTTCGGGTGTTTTCATGGACAGAAAAAGCCACGATAAGCATCAAAGCGATAGGAATCAAAAAGCTGACTAATAGCTTTTTCTGTAGGGATATATTGTCAAACCAACCCGCGATCATAAAACAGCGCTCTCCATGTCGTTGTTATTCACTGTTAGTGTAGATGATAATCAGTCGTTAAGTGCGCAAATAGTTGCTGAGTGCGTAAATACATACTTTAGCGTGTAAGTTTCGCATATTAACGGCATTTTAGGGGCGATTAAGCGGCGTTATTATGTTTCAAAGACAAAAAAGCTAGCTCAATAAGCTAGCTTTCAACGGTGTGATGAGTGTGGCGAGTATTAAAGCGCTTTTACGCTGCTTCGTTCAACAAGAGTAGGTTCAAGTTCAACGACTTGCGGATAAGCATCTGGAGTTTGTAATCTGCTCAAAAGCGTATCCACTGCGGCTTTACCTAAACGATGTTTTGGCTGGTGGACAGTGCTTAACGCGGGTGTCATGTACTTCGACAGGTGGATGTCATCGTAGCCAATGATAGACAGATCATTCGGAATCGATGTGCCATCTTGCGCCGCAGCGTGAATCACGCCCATCGCCATCATATCGTTACTGACGAACAAGGCAGACGGCATTTCGCCACGAGTTTTCAATGTCTGATAAGAGTCAAAACCACCGTCACATTCAAAGTTGGATTCAACAATCCACTTAGGGTTGATCTCTAAATTGGCTTCTTCCATTGCTTGCTTGAAGCCTTGATAACGAGACGAAGCTTGATTGCGGTGCAGTGGGCCAGTGATACAACCAATTTGAGAATGACCGTTATCAATCAGGTGCTTAGTTGCCATGTAGCCACCTTGGTGCGAGTTGTCTTGGATCTTATCGCTCGCAAACAACATAGGGCCCCAATCCATTACCACAACAGGCAGTTCTGGGTAGCGCTCGAATACATCGATATGTTCACCTTCAAGGGTAGAACACATTAGCATCAAGCCATCGACACGCTTTTGCAGCAAGGTATCGATAGAGGATTTCATGCGTTCGCTATCGCCTTCGGTGTTACACAAGATAAGGTTGTAGCCTTTTTCGTAGCAACGACGTTCCACACCCTTTACCACTTCACCAAAGAAGGGGTTGGTGGATGTGGTCACTAGCATTCCCAAGGTTTTGGTTTGCTTCATTTTCAAGCTGCGAGCCAATGCAGAAGGCGCATAGTTGAGTTCTTTAGCCGCACTGTTAACACGCTCAGCAATCTCTTCACTGACAAAGCGTGATTTGTTGATCACGTGGCTCACGGTAGAAGTCGAAACCTTTGCGAGCCGTGCGATGTCTTTCATTGTTGCCATAAAAAATCCTTGTGGGAATAACCTTCCACGTTGGGCGATATTCTGCCTGAAAACAGGGGCTTATGCTTGTTATTTGTTGTTACCGAATTTGAAGGCTAACATCCATTGACCACGGTTTAGCTCAGGAGTTAAGCCTTAAAATAGGTATCAAGCTAAGCAGACAGTTGCTCTGCCAAAAACGCATCGGTTTCAGCACGGCTTGGAATAGAGGTTTGAGCACCAAAGCGAGTCACAGAGATAGCAGCAGCAGCGTGGGCAAATTTAATCGCACGCTCAAGTGGCATATCTTCAAGCAAGCCTGTCACCAACGCGCCGTTAAAGGTGTCACCTGCGGCAGTTGTATCTGTTGCTTCAACACGGAAACCTGCGATTAATTCACCTTCGCTGGCTTCATTGCCTTGACCGCGATGACTCACCCAAACGCCTTTCGCGCCAAGGGTGATCATTACTGTTTCGATGCCTTTAGCATGCAGAGCTAACGCAGCCTGATGAGCAGACGCGTTGTCCGTCACGGTAATGCCCGTTAGCACTTCTGCTTCGGTTTCGTTTGGTGTAATCACGTCAACACAAGCAAGCAGTGAATCCGATAATGGACGAGCAGGAGCCGGGTTTAGAATGACTTGCGTGCCACTCTCTTTTGCTACTTTCGCAGCGTATTCAATGCCTTCAATTGGCGTTTCAAGCTGAGTCAGCAGGTATTTAGCCCCGCGAATCTTTGCTAGGTGCGGTTCGATTTGATCGCAAGTCAGCTTGTCGTTGGCTTCCGCAGAAAGACAAATGCTGTTTTCACCGGTTGCTGATACTTGGATCATCGCGATACCAGTAGGCGTGTTGTCTGCAACGATCACACCGTCGATGTTGATACCATCTTTAGCAAAATCTTGACGAATGTTGACGCCAAATGGGTCGTCACCAACACAGGCGATGAAGCCAATGTCTGCGTTTAATCTTGCTGCCGCTACGGCTTGGTTTGCGCCTTTGCCGCCAGGAATGACCTGATAGTTACCGCCAATCAAGGTTTCACCCGGACGAGGGAACGAAGGAACTTGCAGTACGTGGTCAGCGTTAACGCTACCTAAAACAATCAGTTGAGTCATGATACGAGCCTTATGATATATCGTATTTGAAAATGCATGGGTCTTTCTCATTACGTTAATTCACATTACGTTGATTGTTCGCTTGTTAGCGGCTTATGAGAAACAGCGATGCACTGTCGGGTTTTTGCTTTTATGTTAAGTCAGTGAGTAAATGAGTAAATGAGCTAATGAGCTAAGCAAAGCAGGGGATAGGGGACCCCTGCTTTATATCGCGTTACTTAGTAACGATTACTTAGCGATGATTTTTAGAGGTACTGGTACGTACTCGTCTACTGTTTCGCCTTTCAGTACTTTGTCTGCCATTTCGATACCTAGAGAACCGATTAGGTCAGGCTGTTGTGCAACCGTTGCGCCAAGTAGGCCGCGGTTAACTGCTGCGATGCCGTCTTCTGTGCCATCAAAGCCAACGATCATTACTTCTTTACCTGAAGCTTGAACTGCGCGAAGTGCACCTAGAGCCATTTCATCATTCTGAGCGAATACTGCTTGTACGTCTGGGTTAGCAGCAAGCAAGTTTTCCATTACGTTCAGACCTTTAGTACGGTCGAAATCAGCAGGTTGGCTTGCAAGAAGCTCAAGGTCGCTGCCGTTTACTGCGTTCATGAAGCCTTCACCACGTTCACGAGCAGCAGAAGTACCAGCGATACCTTCAAGTTGGATTACTTTCGCTTTTTCGCCCACTTTTTCCATGATGAAGTGGCCTGCCATTTCGCCACCGATTACGTTATCAGAAGCGATGTGGCTCACTACGTCGCCACGGCTTGCGCCACGGTCTAGCGTTAGTACAGGGATGTCTGAGCGGTTAGCAATACGAATCGCGTTAGACACAGCGTCTGAATCCGTTGGGTTAATCAGGATTGCTTTAACACCACGAATGGTTAGATCTTCAATGTTCGAAAGCTCTTTGCTTGGGTCGTTTTGAGAATCAAGAACGATAAGCTTGTAGCCTAGCTCTTCCGCTTTCGCTTCTGCGCCATCTTTCATGGTTACGAAGAATGGGTTGTTCAATGTAGACAGAACGATTGCCATTGTATCTTGCGCCTGTGCAGACACAGATACCGTTGTAGAAAGAAGAGCAGCAGAAATAAGAGTCGCTAATTTTTTCATGGTGTAAGTCCTTTGTGTAGGGTGAGCTAGGAGGTGAGTCCTAGCTCGTAGTTACATTATTTATAGATTCTAATATTTTAAGGTAAAACAGGGTGTTACTTGTATTAACCTAGAGTGTGAATAGGTTTATTTGTTTTTGTTGTCGACCAATACCGCCAGAAGAATAACCACTGCTTTTGCAATCATCTGGTAGTAAGAAGATACGTCTAATAGGTTTAGGGCGTTGTTTAGGAAGCCGATAATCAGAGCACCAATCAATGTGCCCATGATGCGACCACGACCGCCGGCTAAGCTTGTTCCGCCTAGAACTACGGCTGCAATGGCGTCTAATTCATAACCCATACCTGCGGTAGGTTGAGCTGAGGACAAACGCGATGCCACGATGATGCCTGCAACCGCTGCTAACAGACCACAGATTGCGTAAACGCCGATTTTTACTTTGTCTACGTCGATGCCTGATAGACGAGTCGCTGATTCGTTGCCACCCAGAGCGTAAACGTAACGACCAAAGCGTGTGTGGTTCAGTAGGTACCATACCGCTGCGAATACCACGACCATGATCCATACTGGAACTGGGATGCCCATTGCGTAGCCTGTACCGAACCAAGCGAATGCGTCTGCTGTGTCTGTAAAGCCAGTCGAGATAGGACGACCGTCGGTGTAAACCATGGTCACGCCGCGAAGTAGTGTCATAGTCACAAGCGTTGCGATGAAGGCTTGAACCTTACCCTTGGCGATAATCACGCCACTGATAGCACCTAATGCTGCACCTGCTACAAGAGCGGTTGGCACTGCGATCATCACTGGGATTTCCATGCCAATCATGCTGGCTGCGAATGCACCACAAAGTGCCAGTACAGAGCCAACACTCAAGTCGATACCCGCGGTTAAGATAACTAGAGTCATACCTACAGCGATAATTGCGTTAACCGAGGTTTGGCGCAGAATGTTCAGGATGTTGTCGACAGTAAAGAAGTTCGGGTTTAAGAAAGAAACGACAACAATCAGGAAGATCAAAGCAATCAATGACTTTTGATCAATCAGCCACTCTTTGCTGATTAACGGTTTTTTCTTTGGAGCTTCAGTTGTTTTGCTCATGGTTTTAGTACTCATGCTGCGTCCTCGTTGATCTTTTTACCGACCGCACACGCCAGTAATAATTCTTGGTTTGCTTCTTTAGCATCAAATTCACCGCTTACACGGCCTTCATGCATCACCATGATGCGGTCACTCATTCCTAATACTTCTGGCATTTCAGATGAGACTAAGATGATGCTCATGCCGTCGGCTTTAAATTTATTAATGAGTTGGTAAATCTCTTTCTTAGCACCGACATCGACACCACGCGTTGGCTCGTCGAGAATCAGTACTTTTGGTTTGGTCATCAAGCCCTTAGCGATAGCCACTTTCTGTTGGTTACCACCAGAAAGGTTGCCAATAATCTGTTCGCGAGTCGGGGTTTTGATGTTGAATAGCTTGATGAAGTCATCAACCGCAATCACTTCGTCTTTGTGTTGGATTTGACCGCTCTTTGTCAGTAGGTCAAGTGAACATAGCGACATGTTCTCTTTAACAGAAAGCCCAAGCACTAAGCCATCGCCTTTACGGTCTTCAGAGATGTAAGCAATGCCATTGGCCAATCCGTCTTTCGGGCTTACAGGGTTGATGGTTTTGTTTTCTAGGTTGATGACGCCGCGTTCACTTGGAAGGGCACCGTAAATCACTTTCATCAGTTCAGTTCGGCCAGCACCCATTAGGCCAGATACACCCAGGATTTCACCGCGTTTTAGCGTAAAGCTCACATCGTGAACACCAGAACCCGTCAGGCCAATCACTTCAAGACAGGTTTCACCATGGCTTTGGCCGATACGTGGATATTGCTCGTCCAACTTACGGCCAACCATCATTTCGATTAGGCCATCTTCGTCGGTGTCTTTTACTTCACACTGACCAATGAACTTACCGTCACGAAGCACGGTGATGTCATCGCAAATCTCAAAGATCTCTTTCAAACGGTGAGAGATGTAAACAATGCCACAGCCTTCATCGCGCAGTTCGTTAATCACCTTAAACAGAGATTCAGTTTCGGTATCGGTTAGCGCATCGGTTGGTTCATCCATGATGATGACTTTAGATTCAAACGATAGTGCTTTCGCGATCTCTACCATTTGCTGCTCACCAAGGCTCAACTGGCCTAAAGGTGTTTTTGAGCTGTGTTTCACGTTAAGGCGTTTAAGTAACTTGTCTGCTTCTTGGTACATCTCGTTCCACAAGATGCGACCCATGGTGCCTGTGATTTCACGACCTAAGAAGATGTTCTCGGCAATGGTCAATTCAGGGATTAGATTCAGTTCTTGGTGAATGATGCTAATGCCTGCTTGTTGAGAATCACGTGGTCCTTTAAATGCAGCAGGTTTTCCCTGGTAGGCGATAGTGCCGCCGTCCAAGTGGTAGATACCCGTAAGCACTTTCATAAGCGTTGATTTACCCGCACCGTTTTCACCCATTAACGCCATTACGCGTCCTGGATAAACGTTGAGGCTTGCCTTATCCAGTGCTTTAACACCAGGGAAGGCTTTCTCAATTGAGCTAAGTTCTAAAATGGCTTGAGTCATGTCGGTTCCTTTACTCGGGGCCAGTTGTATTTGATTGTTCTGTCTATGTATTGTTTTGGTTCAGTGATGACACTGAGCTGTCGTTGCGTTTTGCTTGAGCTAAAAGGTTACGCCAGCTTGGAAAATAACATTTGCGTATGGTGTGCATTCACCTGTGCGAATCACTGCACGGCTTTCATGCGTTCGCTGCTTGAATTCTTCATGAGTGATGTAAGTAATAGAAAGCGATTTGCCACAACGTGCTTCTTCTGTCTTGATTAAATCAATCAGTGCTGCGTGGTGTTCTGGGCTTACTTTCGCAAATTCTTCTGCAATCACAACGCCTTCGATTTGAGATTCATCCAGCATGGTTTTTACCGTTTGCTGAAAGCTTGGGACACCGTGAGTCAAAGCAAGATCAATACGAGTTACGTGGTCTGGAATTGGTAAGCCTGCGTCACAAATCGTGATTTCATCTGTGTGGCCAAGAGTCGCCACTAGGTAAGAGAGTTCAGAGTTTATTAGAGTACTTTTTTTCATATCACGACCTATCGAAAAATAACGCTTGATGGGTTGAGAACAACTCAAGAAAAGCCATCGAAACGTTTCGATAGTGATAATAGTGTCTGATTTATCATTTGCACGTTTGATTGTTTTAGAGTGTGATAATGATCATCGAAACGTTTCGATGGGGCGTTTTTTGGTGATCTTAGTCACCGCCATTGATTGCATAAATCCTTTATGTAGGTTCAATCGATAGCGCATATCCAAACTTACTGATGGTAATGATCTGGACGTTGGGTGCTCTTAATCGCGCGAAGACATTGCGTAGGTTATAGACGACGTTAGCAAGAACATGCGGTGACGAGAGTTGTCCGCCCCAACACACATCAACAATATGCTCTCTTGAAATCGGTCTTCCCACATTTTCCAATAACAAGCAGAGCACTGCTAATAGGTGAGGGCGCAAAGTGATTTTATTTCCTTGCTGATTGGTAATCGTTCGAGCGTCGATATCAATGATTAAGCCGTTGAAGTCTATTGTGTGGTTCATCGTGTTTTCTGTTCGTCTTATTCTGAATTGTGGAGATTGAGCAAAACTGGCCTGCTGTTGGAGCGGGTAACTATTTAAGTGTGCTAATGGTCGAAGTGGGCGGATTATGCAAAATCACACCACGCTTGAAAGTAAGCCTGCGTAAGCTCATGAGAATAAAATCTAAAAATGGGATGGTTTGAAAAATAGAGGGAAGATTATTTAAATAAATGACAGGATTATATTTCTATTTTATTCAGTGGGTTATTGGATTTTTACTGGTTATGTTGGCTGAAGTTACAAAGTGATTATATTTTTATTTATTTTTTTGTTTTCTGTGAGATTAACCTGCTTGCCAATTCGACGGGATGTCGGATAACTCTAACAAGATTGTGCAGCACAGGAAGGCGTAACAATCTTGATTTGCACTAAGTAAGGTCAAGCAGTAATGAACAACAAATTTATTCTAAGCATCGCGATGATGTCAGCATTTGCAGCAAACAATGTAATGGCAGCAGACAGTGGTTTCTACCTAGGCGGCGCAATCGGTACATCTGGTATTGATGATGGCGGGCTTTATAAGGACTCTTTAATTCCAATTACTGTTGATGCAGAAGACGAGACATATAAGATAATTGCTGGATACCAATTTAATCGCATCGTCGCGCTAGAGGCGCAATATACGAATTATGGCGACGTTGTTGCAAAAAATGCATTAAACCGATCTACTTACACTTGGTCTCCAACTGCATTTTCGATCAGTGCTAATCTAGGTTACACGTTTGACAATGGAATTCGCCCTTTTGGCATCATCGGTTTGTCGACGATTGATTTAGACCAGTCGCTGCCGGTGCTTGATGACGATAGTGGTGAGGGTATTCGCTATGGTTTCGGAGTGGAGTACACACCTAAACAGGCTAAAAACGTCAGCTTTAGGTTAGGTTATGAAGCGGATGCATTTGTGATTGAGAGCGATTCAGCTTTTGAAAATGATAAAGATCTCGTGATCGATTCATTCTACCTAGGCGCAATGTATAACTTCTAAGTTTCACACTTTGCTAAACGGTAAATCGGTTTCTAAATGGGGCGTCGGTTGGCTCAACCCGTTTAGCTAAAGTGGAAGGCCGCAGTTTTTGACTGCGGCTTTTTTATGTTTAACTCTAGGCTTCACGAATATGAGCGGTGACGGCAACGATGGCATGGTCCGTGCTGAATTGGTCGTGTTCAAAGCTTGGATTTATGAGGTGATGGTCTAACACTGTGTAGCTAGAGATCTCCATCAAACTTGAAGAGTTCTGACAATCGAACTCGTTCGACATCAAAATGTAGTCTAAGACAGACCCAGAAGCGCCGTAGTAATGGGTTGGCTTACGCTGTTCAAGCAAGTCTTCTTCATGCAGTTGATGATAAAGATCCCAGCTGTCTTTCAATCGAAAGTGGGATAGCCAATGCTTGCTGTTTTCGTCTCGGTTGATTGAGTAACTCAACAGCCCTTTAAACTCGTCGTTGAATAGAGGCTTATTAAAGTCACCCATTAACACGACAGGTTGGTCGGTCTGGTAGCGTTGATGGGTGATGTATTGGTGAAGCATCTGAACTTCTAGACCGCGTTGGACACTCGATAACCAAGAGCCAAGCTGTTCTTGATGGAAGCGGGTGAGTGTGTCGCTTTGTGGTTTTTCGCTTTGCAGAGCGTTGTTCGCATCACCAGATTCTACCTTTGGTTCTGTCGGACGTTGTGATTTGAAGTGCACCACATAACAGTCGGTTGAACCTAAATGGGGTAACGTAATCGTCGCGTGAACAGGCGTTCTGTTGAATGAGAATTTGTCGTCAAGGTTGAATGCTGTCAGTAACTTCGAATCTGGCGTAACAGGCTGTACGTTTTCAATCGGGTAACGGGAAGCGATCCCAACGACAGGTGAGGTGTATAGGTAATCATCTTCAACGTGTGCGCTATCGACCACTGCAAAGTATGGATAACCTAGCTCGCGCATCAATTGCTCTAAAGATTGCGGGCTAAATATCTCTTGGAAGCCAATCACATCACAATCTAATGAGCGAATCGCTTCAGCCATCCAATGTTGCTTCTTCTGCCATTCTTTGAAGCTGTAGATGTTCTCAAAATCATAATAAGCATTCGGTGGCTCGAGATAGTTCAGAAGGTTGAACGTTGCGAATGTTATTTGGTTTGGTTTGTTCAAAGTGTCATTCCATTTAGACCTAGGCTGCAAGGATACTCCACTAAAAGTATAGTTTGTTGATTATTTAGAGCCTAAATTTCACTTTAGAAGCCAACCAAAGGAATCTAAGCCGTGGAGGCTTGTGCCATTCAGGCTAGAGCAATCAAAGCTCACTGCATCCAATAACTTCGAGCGGTGACGAGTTAATTGTAAATAAACCGTCAGAGATAGAGTGCTGATGGTTTTATTAGTTATTACATGATGTTAGATTTGAACCTATACTTGATTTAACGGCATGCATTCAAAGCCGATAAATCAACTTGAATATAGAATTCATGACATTTGAAGGGAGAGTCAAATGGGAACAGTTTTTCGACGCAAAGCCTCGCAACGCACTCAGTTTTTCAGGTTTAAATTGAAGTCATGTGCAATCATGTTGCCGCTTATTGCTTTACAACCCTCCGTTACTTACGCTTCTGAAACCCAATCAACTCCTGCTGTCACCATTATTGAAACCACACAACTGGTTGGTTTTGGTGAAGCAAAATATCCAGCCGATTTTACTCACTTCGATTACGTTAACCCTGATGCGCCAAAGCAGGGCAAAGTGACCTATGGGAGCATAGGTACGTACGATAGCTTTAATCGATTCGGTTCTCGCGGCGTTGCTGCAAGTTATACTGGAGAGATTTACGATACCTTGATGTTCTCTCCGAGCGACGAGATTGATGCATATTATCCATTGATTGCTTCAAAGGTTCGCTATGCCAGTGATTTCACTTGGATGGAAATCGACATCAACCCAAATGCTAAATTCCAAGATGGCGAGCCTATCACTGCGCATGATGTTGCCTTTACTTTTGACAAGTTCTCAACCGAGGGCGTGCCTCAGTATCGTGTGTATTACAAAGAGATTAAGTCAGTAAAAGCGGTCTCTGATTTGGTTGTTCGTATTGAAATGAACAGTCCAAACCGCGAAAAACTGTTCAGTTTTGCGCAAAGCACTCGTGTATTGCCGAAACATTTTTGGAAAGACAGAAAGCTGTCTGAGCCTCTAAGTGAGCCACCGGTCGGTAGTGGTCCTTATAAGATCATCAGCTACAAATCAGGCCAAAGTGTTACCTACGGCCTAGATGAAAACTATTGGGCAGCAGACTTACCAGTTAACGTTGGCCGTAATAACTTCAAGCAGGTGCAATACGATTACTACCGTGACGACACGGTAATGCTGGAAGCCTTTAAAGCAGGGGAGTTCGATCTTCGAACCGAGAACTCGGCGAAGTTCTGGGCCAACTCCTACACAGGCGCGAACTTCGATAAAGGCTACATCATTAAAGAAGAGATAAACCATGAGAAGCCTGAAACGACTCAAGGTTTTGTCTTCAACATTCAATCTCCAGTGTTCTCTGATCCTAAAGTTCGTGAAGCGTTAACCTACGCGATGGACTTTGAGTGGATGAACAAGAACATGTTCTATGGTCAGTACAAACGTACTCGCAGCTACTTCCAAAATACTGACTATGAAGCGAAAGGCTTACCAAGCGAAGCTGAAGTCGAGTTGTTGTCTCAATACAAAGATCAAATTCCACCGCGAGTTTTCACCGAAGAATTCCAACCACCCGTCACCGATGGCAGCGGCCGTATTCGTAGCCAAATGCGCACGGCTTTCAAATTATTGAAAGAAGCGGGTTGGGTGCTGAAAGACAAAGTAATGACCAACGAAAAGACGGGCAAGCCGATGTCATTTGAGTTGCTGATTTATAGCCCAACGACGGAACGTATCGCAACGCCGGTTCAAAAGAACCTTAAGCGCATGGGTATTGAGATGAAGATACGTACCATTGATACGACTCAGTACATCAAGCGCTTACGTGATCGTGATTTCGACATGGTTTCGTCGTCATTTTCCGCAAACCCTTATCCTAGCCCGAACTTAATGATCGTTTGGAACTCTAACTACATTGATTCTACTTACAATACTGCAGGTGTTATCGATCCAGTGGTTGACGCGTTAACAGAAGAAATTGCGCGTAACCAACAGCATCCTGAAAAGCTTCTTACATTAGGTCGTTCACTTGACCGAGTATTGCAGTGGAATTTCTACAACATCCCGCAATGGCACGTTGGTGAATATCGTGTAGCAATGTGGGACAAGTTTGAGCGTCCAGATGTATTGCCTAAATACGATTTAGGTATCGATACATGGTGGATTTCAGAAGAGAAGGCGGCATTGCTTCCTGAAAAACGTCGCTAGGAGTTAGTTAGCATGGCCGCGTATATATTTCGACGTTTATTGTTGGTGATCCCCACGCTGTGGGCGATCATCACCATCAACTTTTTCATCATCCAGATTGCGCCGGGAGGTCCGGTAGAACAAGCGGTTGCTCAATTAGAAGGGCACAACTCTGGCATCATGGAGCGCTTTTCTGGTGGTGGGCAAGAAGTTGATTTAAGCGAAAGTGATCAAGCGTCTGCGAGTGGTTATAAAGGCTCACGCGGGCTTGATCCTGAAGTGGTTGAAGAGATCAAAAAGCAGTTTGGTTTTGATAAGCCGATTCACGTTCGCTACTTCGACATGTTGAAAAATTACGCGACCTTTAACTTTGGTGAAAGCCTGTTTAAGGGCGGTAACGTTATTGATTTGATCATCGAGAGACTGCCTGTTTCCATTTCCTTAGGGTTATGGAGTACCTTAATCATCTACGTGATCTCGATACCTTTAGGCATCATGAAAGCCATTCATCATGGATCTCGGTTTGATATTTGGTCGAGTGCGGTGGTGATTGTCGGTTATGCGGTCCCTGGCTTCTTGTTTGCTATCATTCTGATTATCTTATTTGCCAGCGGTAACTACTTCAGTTGGTTCCCATTGCGTGGACTCGTGTCGAGTAACTTCGATCAGCTTAACTGGTATCAGCAAATCGGTGATTACTTCTGGCATTTGGCTTTGCCTATTTTTGCGATGGTCATCGGTGGTTTCGCAACACTCAGCATGCTGACCAAAAACTCCTTCCTTGATGAAATCAATAAGCAATATGTGGTGACCGCGCGAGCAAAAGGTTTGGACGAGAGCAGCATTCTCTACAAGCATGTTTTCCGTAACGCGATGTTGATCATTATTGCCGGTTTCCCGAGTGCATTTATTAGTATTTTCTTCACAGGTTCTATGTTGATTGAAGTGATGTTTTCACTCGAAGGCATCGGTCTGCTTGGCTTTGAGTCGACCATTCAGCGAGATTACCCAGTGGTGTTCAGCTCTCTCTATATCATGACCTTGCTTGGCTTGGTGCTGAGCATTATCTCCGACCTGACGTATACCTGGGTTGATCCTCGAATTGATTTTGAAGCGCGTTAATGGCGAATGAATAAAAAGGTATTGATAATAAATGTTTAACAACCCTTTAGCTGAAGCTCGTTGGTTACGTTTTAAAGCAAACAAGCGTGGTTTTATCTCCCTTTGGATATTTACCATTCTGTTTGGACTGAGCCTGTTCGCTGAGATCATTGCCAACGATAAGCCACTTTTAGTTTCTTATGATAATCAGTGGTTTGTGCCTGTCATTAATGAGTATGCAGAGACCGAATTTGGCGGCGAGTTTGAAACCGAAGCGGATTACAAAGACCCTTATGTTATCGAACTCATTGAAGACAGCGGTTACATCGTGTGGCCCATCATTCCGTTTAGCTACGACACGATAAACTTCGATATTTCAGGCGCGGTGCCGTCGGAGCCTGATTCAGTGAACTGGCTAGGAACCGATGATAAAGGGCGAGATGTATTAGCTCGCATTATTTATGGGTTCCGTATCTCCGTTCTGTTTGGTTTCATTCTGACGATTGTATCGAGCGTGATTGGTGTGGTTGTTGGGGCGACACAAGGTTACTACGGTGGTTGGGTGGATCTGTTTGGGCAGCGCTTCATTGAAGTTTGGTCTGGCATGCCGACCCTATTCTTGCTGATTATTTTGTCGAGTTTTATCGAGCCAAACTTCTGGTGGCTGCTCGGAATAATGGTGCTGTTCAGTTGGATGAGTTTAGTTGGTATCGTTCGAGCCGAGTTCTTACGCTGTCGAAACTTTGATTATGTACGTGCCGCGCAAGCGATGGGTGTTGACGACAAACGCATTATGCTTCGTCACATGCTACCCAACGCGATGGTGGCTTCGTTAACCATGATGCCGTTTATCCTTTCAGGCTCGGTCACTACGTTAACCTCATTGGATTTCTTAGGCTTTGGTCTTCCTGCGGGTTCGCCTTCGTTAGGTGAGCTGTTGGCGCAAGGTAAAGCTAACTTGCAAGCGCCTTGGCTTGGCATTTCTGCCTTCGTCGTGCTTTCACTGATGCTTACGTTACTGGTCTTCGTTGGTGAGGCGGTGCGTGATGCTTTCGACCCACATCAACAGAAGTAAGGATAGGTTATGACTTCAAATACAACGCCTGCTTCTCCAGTTTTGACCATAGACAAATTGTCGGTCGGTTTCGGGCGAAAAGATTCGATAGAACAAGTGACTCATGATGTCTCGTTGGAGATATACAAAGGTGAGACACTGGCGCTGGTGGGGGAGAGTGGCTCAGGTAAATCGGTTACCGCCAATTCAGTATTGAAATTGCTGCCTAAAGGCTCGTCGCACTACTTAAACGGCAAGATTAACTTCTCTGGTACCGACATTCTGAGTTGTTCTGAAAGACAACTGCGCGGGATTCGTGGTGGTCGTATTGGCATGATCTTCCAAGAACCTATGGTATCGTTGAACCCGCTTCATCGCGTAGGTAAACAGCTTGTTGAAACCCTCGCGATTCACCGTGGTATGCGAACCAACAAAGCGCAAGCCTTGGCGATAGAATGGCTTTCTAAAGTAGGTATCCGCTACCCAGAGCAAAAAATTTCAGCCTATCCGCACGAGCTATCTGGTGGAGAACGCCAACGCGTGATGATCGCAATGGCACTCATCAATGAACCAGAGTTACTGATCGCTGATGAGCCGACAACCGCATTGGATGTATCGGTGCAAGCGCAGATTTTGGATTTGTTGAAAGACCTGCAACAAGAGCTCGGTATGGCGATGCTTTTTATCACTCATGACTTAAGCATCGTTCGTAAGATTGCCGATAGAGTAGCGGTAATGAAAGATGGTCGCTTGGTTGAAAGCAATGACTGCAAAACACTCTTTAATGCGCCAGCTCATCCTTACACACAAAAGCTGATCAACTCTGATCCGAAAGGCTTGCCCGTTCCTGTGTCACCCGAAAGCAAACCGCTACTCGATGTAAATCAACTTCGTGTTTGGTTCCCGATCACGGGCGGTTTATTCAAGCGAACCATTTCTCATGTCAAAGCCGTAACCGACATGGAGTTCACTTTGAAGAAAGGGCACTCAATCGGTTTAGTTGGCGAAAGTGGTTCTGGTAAATCAACAACCGGTATGGCGATACTTAAGCTGGTGGATAGCGAAGGGTCAATTACCTATTCGAATGAACAGCTTCAAGGTTTAGATCGAAAACAGATGCTTCCGTTTAGAAGCCGTATGCAAGTGGTCTTTCAAGACCCGTTTTCTGCGCTAAACCCGAGAATGTCGGTCGCTCAAGTGATTGGTGAAGGCTTGTTAGTCCACCAACAATTGGATGAGCACGAGCTCGACCAACGCATCTGTGATGTAATGAAAGAGGTAGACCTCGATCCTGAAACGCGTCACCGTTACCCGAATGAGTTTTCTGGCGGACAAAGGCAGCGTATTGCGATTGCTCGTGCTCTGATCCTTAAGCCTGAGTTTATCTTGCTAGACGAACCAACATCTTCACTCGACAGAACCGTTCAAGCTCAAGTACTGGATTTGCTGAAGTCACTTCAAGAAAAGTATGGCCTGACCTATTTGTTTATCAGTCATGATCTGAATGTCGTGAAATCCTTGTGCCATTACACCATCGTCATGAAAGCTGGCGAGGTAATAGAGAAGGGTGACACTGAGAGTTTGTTTGGTAATCCACAGCATGACTACACTAAACAATTGGTGTCTTTATCTGAGGTTGGAACGCCTTAATCGATGAATTTCGCTTCAATGTGAAAATCCAAAAAAGAGCCTGATCACTGATGATCAGGCTCTTTTTATTTAGAGCGTATTAGTATTTGCGTGGTACTAGAAAACGATATTCGTTCTTAGACCAAACAGCGCGACTTTGCTTTGAGTGCTGACTGCGGGTGTGACGTATTGCGCATCCGCGGTAAAGGTTAACCATGGCGTCGCTTGGAACGCGTAGTAGATCTCAAAACCTTGCTCGTCTTTTAATTCAGCTCCGAGTGGCAAATCGCTAATGCTGTTTTGTAACGCATTAGACAAGTTGTAGTAATAGTAGCCCGCGCCCCATTGATCTTGAGATCTGTCGAAGAAGAAAGCGTTGCCTCCAAGGCCGCCAACAAACGTTCCATCTATGATATTTGGATTACCGTCTGCCGCTGCTGCTCTTAGATAGACTGCGATAGTATCGTCATTGTTCTCGTAGATATTGTGTGTCGCTTGAGCTCGAATGTTGTACTTATATTTTGCAGTTTCACCCAAAGACGAGTAATCCACCCCTTCTTCAGTGCTGTATGTACCAGACATACCAAACGTAGAACTTCTATCGAACAGTTTGAATGAGTGAGTTGCACCTAATGAGAAGTTCACGCCATCATCAAACCAATCATTGAATCCTAAGTTGTCAGCATATCGATCTCTTGGATCATAAATCATCGCCGTGATTCGTGTATCGCCGATGGTGTGGTTCAGGATGCCACCAATAAACGATGGGGGAGTCACACCACTTGGTGGAGCAGAAAAAGCAATGTTCATGAATCCATGACGAGTTGCACCACCGTAGAATGGCGCATTTCGTAGTAGCTCAAACGCGTCGATCTTGCCAAAAAGTAGGTTGGTGTTGTCATCAAACTTGTGTGTGTAATACAAGGATGAGAAGAAAGGGCTAGTGCTGTCTGCGTAATGGGCTGAATTCGGTACTGACAAACTGGAGAAGCCAAAGTCGTTGGCATCACCGTTTAGATAGATCAACTGGGTGCGAAAGGTGCCGTTTTTCCATAGGTCAGCATTTTCAGTATCAAGCCCAGCTAATAAATCAAAACGGTGCGTGAATTCATTTGAATTTGATGGTGAGCCAGAAACTGCCGATTGGTAAACGTTGGTGTATTCAGCATCGAGCGAGAGTCCGCTGTCTTTAATGCGACTGCGTTCACCTCCCCAATCACCGGTTAATGTATCAGAGTATGGTTGGCTTGCATTAGCTAAAGACGATAAAAAAAGTGGAGCTAAACAAAAGGGTAATGATAAAAATTTCATAATTAAATCTTATTGTTAGAACATAATCTGGCTAAGCGCATTGAGATAGATAAGCAGGACGGTTCAGCATGTTGGCCGCTCGTGAATGGCGTTGATGTTTAAACAGTGCACTCAAAGCATCAAACGCTTCGGAAATGGATAGGTAACCTTGCTGGTAAGCGAAAGACACCGAACTTGCTTTACCGTCGTTGAGGTCGTGTCTTGAGATCGCAATGCCATGGTTTTGCGCGAGTAAGAACAATGCATCAGCGTTAAGAGGCTGAGAGTCCGCGTTCTGCTGGTGGCGCAACTTGTTGACGAGTGAGTGAATACGCTCGATACATTGGTTAAGTCGGTGATAGCGAGAGGTGTTGACCGTTGTCGCAATATGCTGGCAAACCTTTACCAATGCCTCCATTTGATCTGTTTTCGCTGAAGACGAAACCATCTTTTCAATAACTGCATTTAGCTCGGCAAGATATTGCGTTCTAAGCTGGGGTAATACCGTCACTTCATCATCCTTAATGTATCCGCGTAGCTCCTTGCCAAGTGACTCTAGATAACCCATATCTAATTCCCAAATGGTAGACATAGTATTGACCTGAGTTGTAATTGACTGGGTCATGTTATCGATTTTGGTGATGATAAAACTAATTTTGAAGTTTTTATGTTTTAATTAAGTTGTTGTATTTAATGGTTTTTCATTGTGTTTCATCTGCTTGATAGACGTTTCAATACCGGTGTCATTAAAGGAGAACAAAAGAGAATATTGGTGGATGGAGAATGGTGCAGTTACGGTGGAAAATAGCGTAATTAAATCAGATTTTTGTGGCTCTCATGAGGCAAGATGAGATGACACGCAAAGAGGTTAGCCAGTTAAAATGAGGAGGTGTGTACTCGACCGGACATAGAGGGAAGGTGACTAATGATCTACGTATCTTGCGAATTATCTGTGATGCAAAAGTCTTTGGTTCTGCGAGGATTTAATAAGGTGTTACTGTTGATGAGGAGTTGCGGGCGCTTTATTTTTTCCTGC
>NZ_JBFSVK010000003.1:122108-249512 GCF_041467855.1 Vibrio sp. 10N.247.311.51
CCAAGTGCCAAGTGCCAAGTGCCAAGTGCCAAGTGCCAAGTGCCAAGTGCCAAGTGCCAAGTGTGACGAACACACTTGTTCACGGTATGGGCTAAATTCGATAGAGCCGTATTTAGGAAGCCGCACCTGTTGAGCTATGTTCTGGCTAATAGGTTGCGCCACCAAACGGTAAACGTTCTCGATGATCTGTGTAGTGTTGGGATATTTGTTTGGGATGTGGAAATCAGTGAGGTAGGGGGTTGAAGGTTCGGGAGTGTGTCGGATTGGTTTAGATAGTTTTGTATAGCGCCATTTGAATAAGGGCTTTCTGTATCGCGGAATCGATAAACATGTACCATAAAAAGAAAAAGTGATAGCGGACGCCGAGGTCACACTATCACTTTTTGAGAACAATGAGGCTTAAGCTATTGAGATGCTTTCGCTCAGCTTAGAGCAATGTTCATCGTTATTGCGCTTACGTTATTGCGCTTACGTTATTGCTGTTGAATCGCCGTAAGAGCATGTTGGAAGTACAAGCTTGTCGCACACACATCGTGGTCATGATCATGATGGTGGTGATGACCGTGAGCGTTGTGGTATCTGTTGATTACATTCACAACTTTCATATTTTGCTCAGTCATGGCTAAACCAGAGTTACTGTTTTTTACCGGAGCAGGGATACCTTGGTAAATCGTTGCTTCAACTTTTATCTTGTTGATGTCTTCAGGTTTTACCGTGTATGGGTTGTCGTCGAGTACCGTAAAGTTGGCCGTTTTACCGATATCAATGGTACCCACTTCATTTTCTAGACGTGCTGTGTACGCTGCATCAATCGTGATTGCGCGCATTGCTTCATCAACCGTGATGCGCTCTTGAGGTCCCATTACCGTTTTGCCAGACAAACCGATTCTGTTTACAGCAGCCCAAACCAACCCTAGTGGTTGCGCTGGTGCCATTGGTGAATCTGAGTGCAATGATAAAATACCACCCGCATCGATGAATGAACGTCCACGCGCCATCACTTCTGCACGCTCTTGACCGATACCTTGTTCAGAGTAAAGCTCAGCCAGAATATGTGTGTAGTAAGGGTTTACACTAAAGTTTGCGCCAAGTTCAACGGCTTTAGGGATGTCGTCTTTATCGGTAATACCTAAATGGTGGAAGCTGGTTCTGTGATCGTCTCTGCCTTTTTCTTTGTTGAGCTTGTCGACAATGTTCAGTGCAGTCTCAAAGCCTAGATCACCATTGGCATGGATAACAATCGTGTAGTCGTCTTCCCAGTAAGGACGCATACTTGCTTCAAGGTCTTCAGGTTGTTGCAACCATTCACCTGAGTGACCATCGGTGTAACCATCTTTAAGCTGCATTAACTGGCTGTACATTGCGCCGTCTGAGAACAACTTAACGAATTTAGGTAGCCATTTGATCTGTTCACCTTGATAAGACGGGTGTTGAGTCAAACCTTCGGCAATCGCTTTACCTTTGGCAGGGTCGTTTTCTGCCATCATGTAGGTAAAGTTACCGGCTGGCATTAACCAGTAATCCATTGGGAAGTTACCGTCTTCAAGAATGTCGACTACTTGTTCGAACATCTCTGGTGTTGCAACAACACCTGGATCAATGGCGGTAGTGATACCACCAGAGTGGATGTAATCTTTGGTTCGCTCCATCCCCGTTGCAAAAATGCCGCTATTTACCCAGAAGCTCATTACATCATTGAGAATGAGTTTGCCGCCAGCTTCATAAGCATGGCCTCGTTCCCAGTCCAACTGAGTATACGCATGGCCTTCACCAGTCCAGTCTTCTTCAGACCAACCTAGCATCTCCATCGCTGCATCGTTGAAGAACAATTCGTGGAAGCTGCGATGCCAAATGATAATTGGTCGATCTTCAGAAATGTTATTCAACAACTCGCGGCTCATTTCATTGCCGTGGAAGTAGTGATGGTAGCCCCAGCTTACCAATGGTTCGCCTTCAGCCAGTCCACTTTCTAACTCTGTTAAACGGGCTAAGTAGTTATCATGACCTGTTACGCCTTCAACGTTACCCCACGGTAAATCCCAATCAGCAGGAGTAATAAAGTCTGTGCCGATCAATAACGCCATCAGCCAAAGGTGAACGTGAGGTTCAACAAAGCCCGGTGTAAGAACGCGATCTTCAAATGATTTATCAATCGTAAAACCATCTTTAGATTGGTACTTAGTGGTGAGCGTTTTTTGATCGCCAAGGTCGAGTATTTTACCGTCTTGGACTGCGATAGCGTCTACGTTGCTATGATCGTGATCTGAAAGAGTAATGATGTCGTTCGATACATAGAGCGTGATAGGGCTAGTAGAGGTTTCGGCGAAAGCAGGTGTGGCGACTAGGCCAGCAATAACCGTTGAGAGAAGTAGCTTTTTCATAATGGATCCTATTGCTCTCAACTAACGGCCTTGTTCTATGAGAGGATTAAGTCGACCATCGCGCTTTGGAAAATCAATCTTCCTGTGAGCGCTTAGAAAGTCAGTTCTTTGTATTCACGGATAAGTGACAAGAAAAGAGAGGCGGTAAACCCATAATTAGCAATGCGTAACTCTGTTCAAATAAGTGTGTATAGCTAACTTCTGGGCTTACTGCCAATACATAGAGAAGCGAATTTTATCGTTCAAATACAGAGTGAAAACTCTCTTCGCCTCACATTTGTTGCTAATTTAGCAGTGTTATTACGTTTCTAATAACGCATAATGATGGGTAAAACCAAACATTAATTATCTAAGGTGGTAGGGATGTTTTCTTATGAACACTTAAACTCATTCTGTGCGACGTATGACGAACAGAGCTATAGCAAGGCTGCGAGAGCGATTGGTAAAGATAGAACGACCATTCGAGAACAAGTGAAAGCGCTAGAAGACAGCTATCGAACCATTTTATTTACGATTGAAGGAAAAAAAGCAGTACCAACCAGCTTTGCACGTTCTATTTATAAGCAATCAAAATTACTGGTGCAAAACAGTGAGCGATTGCATCTAAGAATGATGAATGCTTATCAACAAGAGCTGACCCGTTTAGATTTTTATCACGATACTCTGATGCCCAATGATTTAGTGGTGGAGATAGAACAGCATGTTTTGAAGGCTCACCCTGACATGGTGCTCAATTGGCTGCATCGAAATCGAGATGAGATCTTGGTTGATGTGACACAAGCGCACAACAAAGTTGCGATCATGCAGCACCGAATGGAAAACATGTCGGAATACCCAATCAGCGCCATCAAACTTGGTGACGGTGATATTGCTGCCTACGCACGGATTGATAGTCCTTTGTTCAAAATCGGTGAGATTCGACTTGAAGATCTTCAATTAGAAACGCAATACATCAGTGAGAACCAAAGCAAAACCATGCCTGAGTGGTTGGGTATATCACCGTATTTTCGCACCGTTAGTAATAACGATATGTTATTGGAGTTAGTGAAAGTGAATGGCTGGGCGTTACTTCCAAAAAGCTTAGCGACCGAAGCGGTGAATACGAAGCAGCTACGCCGAATAGAGTTCAATGAGTTGCTTTCACACAGCGCGAAGTTCGGGCTCTCATTCTTCTATCCAACGAGTTTTGAAAATACCAATGTGTATAAAGGTTTGGTTGAAGTACTGAAGGGTTACGCAATCAAGAATCTATAGGCGAAAATTTAGATTTGGGCACATCAACGAAAAATAGAAATCGAAATAGAAACAAAAAGTGTCGTTTTGTAGTGTACCCCAGCCAAGGATAATCTCAGCTGGGGAGCTCAGTAGACTATTGGTTAACGTAAACCGTATTGCCGTCTTTGATGGTTTCTAAGATCTTGATGTCTTTGATATCCATAGGGTCAACGGTGAGTGGGTTCTCCGCTAAGATAACTAAGTCAGCACGCTTTCCAACTTCGATGCTTCCCTTAGAGTCTTCCTCAAAGTTCTGGTAAGCCGCATTAATGGTAATGGCTTCTAGTGCTTGGTATGGCTCAATTTTATGATGCTCACCCAGAGTCTCACCACTTCGTGTTACGCGATTCACATTGGTCCACATGTTCAACAGTTGATCAGGAAACAGCACAGGTGCATCCATGTGCGTTGTGAACATCAAATCATACTCATTTGCCCATCCCATTGGTGAGATGTTAGCGGCACGCCATGGGCCAAGCACAGAGCGTTTATGCCAATCTCCCCAGAAGAAGGTATGCGCGCCAAAGAAAGAAGGAATCACATCAAGTTTCGCCATTCTCTTTACTTGGTCTAATCGAATGGTTTGAGCGTGAATTGCGACTGGGCGACGATCGGCTTCACCATGCTTTTCGGCTGCGTGTTCAACCGCATTAATGAAAAGATCAGCGGCAGCATCACCATTGGTATGCGCAATCACCTGTGCGTTATGGCTGTAAGCGAGATCGACCCATTGGTTGATTTCTTCCTGAGATAAGACTGGGTAGCCATGATAGTGGTAAGCATGGCTGTGTGGCGGCTCCCAGTACGGAGTCGACAAATACGCAGTTTTACCTTGAGGTGAACCATCGGTGGTAATTTTCATCCCGCCAACTTTCACGCCGTTATGGTACTCACCGATTGGCATGACTTCGATTGAACCTTCAAACTCGCTCCACATAGGGTAAGTAATGACGTCCATGTAGAAGGCGCCTTGGTCGGCAAGGGCTTTTAGAGTGTGAGTAAGTTGAGTGTTCGATTTACCTTCTTGCGCTGTTGTGATGCCATAAGCAAGGAACATATCCTGAGCAAGTTTCACATTGGTCAAAGCTTCTTCCATATCAGCAACCGCAATGTGTTGGAACATTGGGTAGGTTGCGGACTCATCGAGTACACCGGTTAGTACGCCATTTTCATCACGTCGTAATACGCCTCCCGGTGGGTTTTCAGACTCTTGGTTGTAACCCATAGCCTCTAAACCTTTTGAATTACAGGTTAAGAAATGCCCTGAAATATGGAGTGCACACAACTTGTATTCGCCAGTCACTTCGTCCAGTTCCCATCTTGTTGGATGGCGATTTTCTTCAACGGCTGCGTCATCGTAACCAATCGCAAAGTGAAGTCTTTCTGGATCGAGTTTAGGGTCCGACATGTGATCTTTAATGATACGCTGAATGTCAGAAATACTGTTGCCTTCACCGAGAGGTGAAGGGTAAACGTAAGGTGAGTTAATTACCGGAATATACTGTGCAAAGTGACCATGAGAATCGATAAAGCCAGGTGTCATGGTGTTGCCAGCGAGATCGCGTATTTCAGTATTGTCGCCCTTTGAGCTTAATAGCTGCTGGGTGTCACCGACCGCGACAATCTTGCCATCTTTAACGGCTACTGCTTGAGCGCGCTCAGCGCTGCCTGTCATGGTGACGATATCACCGTTTGCAAAAATAACATCAGGGGCGGCGACTGAGAACTGACTCACTAATGCAATGCTTAATGCACTTAATGTTAGCTTTTTCATAAACGTCTCTTTGTATAGGAACAAGGTATGGCTCATATAATTAACCAGTAAACTCGAACAACAAAGTCAGTTTTGTTAGGCTTTCCCTATCAAGTGAAAGGTTGAGATCATATGCATACATTAGAACAGTTGAGTGCTTTCATTGCGGTTTATGAGCAAGGCTCTTATAGCCAAGCAGCAAAAACACTAAATAAATCAAGGACAACGGTGCGTGAGCATGTGATGGCGTACGAAGATATGGTGGGCTATCCGTTGTTTGATATACAAGGAAGAAAGGCGGTTCCGAGCGACCAAGCCAAACAATTGTATCCGCGAGCTAAAACCGTTGAACGTCAAAACCGTGATCTGTATGTGCAAAGCCAAGGCTTATTTGAGAACGACGTGCACACCATAAACTTGGTTTACGATGTGATCACGCCATTGGCCTTGCTGACGTCGATTGAATCAAAGGTGCAGCAAACACTCCCGGGAGTGGTCGTTAACTGGCAGCATCGCACTCGTGAGCGTGCATTAAAAATGCTTGATAACGGCGAAGCGGATATCGCGATTATGCCGAACCGTTCATCGTTGTATCCAGAGCAGCCTATTGCTTGGAAATCGATTGGGGATGTGGAACTCGCGTGTTTTGCGAGAAGTGATTCCCCGTTGGTTAGAGAGGCAAATCTAACACTGAACCACCTGCGTTTAGAGACTCAGTACATCACCGAGAATATGCTTACTTTGGATATCGCCTCGGCAAGAATATCGCCGGTTTTACATACCGTTAGTAATAGTGATCTACTTTGTGAGTTGTTGAAGTTTGGCGGTTGGGCGGTGATGCCGAAGCACTATATGAGATCCCTAGTAGAGACGGGTAAAGTCGTTGAGTTGAAGCTGGAGGAGTTAGGGCGAGGAGGGATGTTTGGTCTAAATGTGTTCTTTTCTCATGGCAAAGACAATCATCCTATATTCCAACAAATCATAAGTTGGTGCGTGGATTACGGACGAGAGAACAACCATCTTTTTGAGTAAAGAGGCTAAATAAGCTTAGCCTCTTTTCTAGTCGATTATTTTGCTGATTCGAGTATCGTTTCAGTCACATCTCCAATCAGACCTGGCTGGATTAACTGGAAGTTGATCGCTTTTCCAGATTCTTGGATATCTCGCATGTTGTATTGAAGCTGGGTGAAGTCATCTCCCCACTGGTAGCGAAGTAATGTTTCACCTGATTGTAGGTGATAGTTAACCGCGTATTCTGTCGCATAACCAGCCATCACACCATCAATGGGCGCGTTTGGCGCATCATGTGGGATCTTGTAAGTAATCGAATCTAGTTTGACCATGCCATTGATCACGCTGCTCGGCTCGGTAAGGTGGCCCATGTAGTAGCTTGAGTGTACAAATCTATCTTCTGGGTTGGCGTTACCACCTGTGCCTAAGTTGGTTTGTGAGTATTGGGCTTCTTGCGGGCCCCAACCGCGTTTAGAGCGCTCTACGTTTGCCAAGTGCTGGTCGTAGTCCGGTTGGTTGGTCATCACTGTGTATTCCGCGCCATGCCAGACTCGCGGACCTTCCGCTCTAAATTCTATAATCGCTGAATCACCCGATGTGTCTTGAAAACTAATGTGCAGTGCGATTCTAACGGGAACACCGGGTACAAATTCAGTAGCAGGCTGCGTTTTTTCAACGAATTGAACGGCTTCTTCAACGGTACTGAACTGCGATAAAACATGCTTTAGGTAGGTCAGCGTGCCTAAATCGTCAGCTTGAGTTGACTCTTCTGTATTCATACCTCGGTCGTACAAAACATTGCCACTAAGCCCTGCGTTGTTCATACCATCAGTGATTTGACCATAAGTCGTTAGTCCAGTGACATCGTATTTAGAGGTCATCTGGTTAGTATTATCTAAGTGGGTAACGTAAGTGCTGTCTTTTGGAATATTAACGAGGTGCACATCCGTTTGCTCTGACCAATCCAGAGTACGCGAAACGAATGTGCCTTGATCTTGTGTATCCCAAAGTAAGCGGGTGCAAGCTTCGGCGGCAGTAACAACGCCCATAGAGAAGGTAGCAATAATAGCGGTAGATAGAATCTTCTTATTCATGATGAATGCCTTTGTAATTTGGGGACACAATCATCATGGCATTGAATCTAGAAACGAAAAACTCAAGTATGCGGGTTAAAATCCATCAAATCATGGGGCGAAGTGTGCTTGAGTGATCGCTTTGATGGTCGGTAGTGGTTCTTTGTTACCCATTGATACTGGGTAATATAAGGTTAATCCAAAGTGAAATTGGTTTGCGATCTGCTGTATATGGAGCGTCTCTAACTCGCCGCGTTGTACTAAGGGCTCCGCAAGGTCGGTACTCATGATCGCCCAACCATCATGTTTTACTAACTCTAATAACAGATCGTTGTTGCTGACGAGGTGGTACTGAGGCGAAATGAGATAGAGCTCTGGTAGCGTGTTGAAATGGTTTTCGCTCACATATTGCTTGTCTAACTTTAAGTCTTCAATGGACAGTGCATTAAGGTGAGGGAGTTTGCTTCTTCTTCCTGCATACATACCTAACTCGCCATAGCCCAAAGAGAAGAACTCGATATTTTTACTAAAGCGCTGGATGTTTTTGTGCTGCATCAGTGCGATGCTGTTTGTTTCAGATTCAATGCTATCAAAGGCTTCCTCTCGATTACGATGCAGCCAATGCACACGAAGTTCTGGGCATTTTTGTTGTAAAGCGTGCTCGATTTTGACGGCCAAATTGAGTGGCAAGGAAATGTCGTGATAGATATTGAGCGTCAGCATCTCATCCATATAGATGTTTTCTAATGAGGTACTGAGCTTCTCAGTGTTATTCAACACAACCTTGGAGCGTTGATAAATATGATCGGCCGCTTGAGTCGGTGTTGCCTTCTTTCCGATGATTTCAAATAGCGTAACGCCATATAAGTCTTCGACGGCCTTTACTTGGTCTCGTATTGTGGTGCGGTCTTTGCCTAACTTTTTGGCAGCAGCGCTGTATGAGGATGCTTCGTACGTGGTGCAAAATGCCAATAGATGCTCATAGGAAAACATGCTCAAACCTCAATAGAAAGTGAACTCAGACTTTATGATGGAAATTATCCTGCATTAATGCTGAATTCGCTAAATTTTATCTTCGGTAATAAGATGAAAGTGTGATCAATACTAGGTGTTTATTTTTCGAGTTCGATTAACGCGCTTCAAGTAAATGCGGCGTTTCGATTTTAAGCTGTCTCACCAATCCTATATACGGCAATTCAGTGATGATCTCGTGTGACGATACAGAGATGATTTTTCTCGGTGTTGAAAACATACGAAGGATCATATCTCTCGAGAACGACTTGAATTTAACCTCGTCAATTTTCTCTGAGACTTCTTCCAAACGAATTGAATCGGCAATGACATCAAACTGTATGTGATTGTTTTCAAAGCGTTGCCACTCAGTGTCGAACTTCACTTTCACATGAGCCACGGTTCCTGTTTGGTCAAAAAAATTGAAGTGCATGGCGTGATAAGACTTATCTTTGGTCATGAGAACCTCAGATTCCGTCTCGACGACACGTATGTCCCATAACTGAGCCAAGTAGCCAAATCGACTTGGGTATCCTCTGTGTTTATATGACCAATATTGATTCAAAAACACCGATTCTGGACTGTAATGAGTAACGTAGAGGTCTTTGATGACGTAAGACATCAGCGCCACAATAATGAAACTGCTTGTGATTACTTTAGTGGTGAAAGATGACATACAAGCACCTCCTTATTGTGATCTCGCCAGAACAATCTCGGCAGTGTTGGTGCAGAGCTTTCACGATGTAACGGTAAAGTATCGAAGAGTGCGCTCTGCTGCGCTTCAATCAGTAGTGATTGGCAGATTTGAATGTCATGATCACTTGGCGTCTCAGCGTTTTGATGGATTAACATCGGGATAGGTGGCGCGATGGTGGGCTCGGTGACTAGACGGCTGAATGCGCCATTGTGGTATAAGCTGACTAAGTTCCAGCCGATAAACAGAACACATGCGAACCTGATAAGGTTATGAATGAAAAAGGTTTTGTTATGCTGAACCCAGCTTGCTGCTTTTGACCATAACGAAGCGTGGCGAGTAATCAATAATTGATATTCTACTTCAGTGAGCGCTTGAGTTTCTCCGATATAGGCGTAGCCCTTCATCACTTGAGTTTGGATGAACTTTGGTTGTTCGCTCGAATCTCCCAGCTGTGCACGCAAGTTTTTTACTGCGGTGGCGACACTCGATTTTGCA
This sequence comes from Vibrio sp. 10N.247.311.51, assembly GCF_041467855.1. Taxonomy (NCBI): domain Bacteria; kingdom Pseudomonadati; phylum Pseudomonadota; class Gammaproteobacteria; order Vibrionales; family Vibrionaceae; genus Vibrio; species Vibrio sp. 10N.247.311.51. Next base: position 131,805 of record NZ_JBFSVK010000003.1, read on the forward strand.
CGCGTACTTTCCCAAATGGCCTCAAGAATAAACGCTGATGTGAGGTCAGAACCTGAATGTTCAATGAAAAGTGATAGCAACTTCCATTCATTGGAACGCAGTTGCGTCTCTTGCAAAGACGTCAGGTTTAACAGCTTTCCACTTTGACTGTTAAAAAGCAGATTTTGATTTAATAGGTAGAAACTCATCGTAGCTCACTCAAGGTTAAGTCTAAATCTTACTTAAGGTGGATCGTATCGTCAGTAACTTTTGATCCCACTTGCGACGCCGAGCAAGCTCAAGTCGACTCTCTTGTATCGCCAATATGCGGTCAGCGTGCGCTATTTTATTGGTCAGCCAAAGGCTTTGATACTGCAAAATATTTCTCACTATCGTATCAGCGGTTGCTGACTTAGTTTTTGATTTCAACTGTTCAATGGCTTGATTTATGTTGACGAGTTTGGCTTTTAATCGAGTTATTTGGTGTTGAGGCGAGAGTGTTGGGCGTCCTCTCTTAACGGGTTGATCTATTGCCGAGCCACTTTTAACGTCGCTACTTTGGTTAGATTTCAATTTTGAACAATCGATGGTGCGCTCATTGAGCTGATGTTCTTGGCACAGTATCTGATCTTCTAATACTAAGCTCTGATTGACGAGTTTTTGCAGTTCGCTCATCGGTTTTCTACCGGCTTTTGTTTGGGTTGTTGCTTTGCTGTTTTTTTCGAGCGCCTTGGCGGCCAGTGTTTCGATACTTAATGCTGGTTGGTTGTGTGCATGACAAGCCTGTCTGTATTCGAGGTAGGTATCTTGAAGCACTTGCTCTTGTCGCATTAATTGCACAGACAAGGGGAGTGCTGGCCGGCCCACGCTGCTTTGTGCTTGTCTTGGTAGCAGTGAATCAATTTTGTTGTCAATAATATGCAGCATCAGTAAGCGAATGACTTTTCGGTGATGCTTGATGTGTTCAAGCACAAACGAAGTGTTGTCACTCCAGAAATGATTGAAACTCTCTGAACCATTCAATAAAGCTCCGTTGAGCTCTCTGATGCTTGATTTGAAGTTTTCAGTGACGGTATAGAACCAATCATCTTGCTGCAAGACCGTCGCATTTACTAACGTACTTTCGAGCCAAGGGTTCACTGTTTGCGAAACTAACGTTTGCGAGATTACTGTTTGAGAGATTCCCTTTTGTGAGATTTCCTTTTGCGTGACAGCCTGCTCATGGAGCCAAAGCTGATCCGCGAAATCACACACAAGTATTGACCTTGGCTGCGCCGGAAGCGACCTAATCCGAAGTTGATACAGGCTAATAAGTTGCTGCACATTGCCTAATACCTTCTCTTGAATGCTTTGCCATTGCTGGGTCGGATCAGAATGACGTTGCGCAGACAGCATTAGGTTATCAATGCTGCTCCAAATCTTATACTCCTCGGAGGCGCTGATGATGTCGGCGTTAATGAGAGCCAACTGCTCTGCATTGTGTTCTGGGTACAGTTGACGAAGTTGAGCTTGGTAACGAAGGTTAAGGCTCACGTAATCTTGATAGTCTTTTACAACGTATTTAGCAAGCTTCACAACTGGCGATAGCGTAGGACGACCCCGTTGATGAGTATTCATCATACTGGCTCTAATGCGGAGAATGGTTTTGCTAGAGGTAGCACTTTGACAGCATTCCAGTGAGGCTTGCCTTTTACTTCCTCAAGCTCCATATAAACTCTCTGACCTTCCTCTAAGTTAATTTCACCATCAAATTCAATGACACTGATGTGAATGAGTACATCAATATCACCGTGATCAGGTTTAGCAAAACCAAACCCGTTTTCTAGGTGAAACCAAGTGATGTAGCCACGAGTGCAAATCAAATCGGACATTTACGAGATTAACTCAGTGAATAGATAATGAGGTGATTCTATCAGTGGGTGCTATGACTAATTTTGATTTAAATCTATTTAATAAGTAATTAATTAAATCTAAATTCTCTGTGGAACCCGACACAAAACCCTCGGTATTTGCCCGTAAATAATGACTTAGAACAAGTTTGATTCCGACGGCGCTACAGCTCAACTCCCTAAATCGCAAAACTTGACTTAAAAGGGCGCAAGTCCGTTCATCCATTTGATGTGTTGGTGGGTCATTCCATGAAAAAACAAACTTCAATGCTTCCAAGTACGGTTGCCGTTAATCGCAGAACGCCGAGATCTTCTATGAAGATTTCGGCGTTAGCTGTGCTGGTGGCCGGAGCATTAACGAGCTACGGAGCCTTGGCTGAAAGTGTCAGCTTAAGTGAGCTGTATCAGCAATCTCTCGACAATAACCCTGCGTTAAAAAGTGCAGCACTAGCCATTGATAGTGCGACCTATGGTGCAGACAAAGTAGGTGCCGCGTATTTACCTCAGGTTGATGCAAACCTTGCGTATGGTGTGCTTCGTAACAGCTACACCACACTCAACGAGATAGACACCAACGCGGCGCAAGCGTCGATTTCTGTTGGGCAAAATCTTTATAACGCGAAACTGAACGCGGCAAATGAGCTAAGTAATCAACAGGTTGAGCTCAGCCAAGTCTCACACCAAGTTGCGTTAGAGAGCCTCGCTTTGCAAGTCGTGGTGGGTTATTTCAATGCCCTTAAAGCGCAAGAGTCGTTAAAGCAAACCAAAGCGACACAAGAAGCGATCGAAGAGCAGCTTAAGCAAACCGAACGTCAATTTTCATTGGGGATGATTCCGGAAAATGACGTGATTGATGCGCGCGCTCAGTTCGATTTGGTTTCTGCATCGGTGATTGTGGCTGAAAACGAAGTTGAGAAATCATTGGACGCGCTTTACGAGCTGTCTGGCAATGAGTTTACATCGGTTTATCCACTGAATACTGACCGTTACGACGCCAATATCCCAACGCCAGAAAATGCACTGACATGGCAGGAAAAAGCGCAGCAATTCAACCCTGAGATGCAAATTCAGAAACAACTGGTTGAGCTAAGCAAGCAGCAGATTGAACTGGCGCAAGCAGGGCATCAACCGTCGTTAGGCTTGGTTGCTGAGTACCGTTATACGTTTGCGAGCGAGATTCGTAGAACCGAGATGGGTCAGTCAAAGCAGCAGTTTAATAGCATTGATGACAACTCAACTGTGTTTGCAGGTGTAGCAATGACTTTGCCTGTTTACCGAGGCGGGGCAACCAGCAACGAAGTACAACAAGCCAAAGTTCAATACCAACAAGCCCTTCAGCTTCAAGAGCAATCTTGGAGAAGCGTGACGCGTCAAATCCGGGGTGCAGAAAAAGACCTCAATGCCCTTATTAGTGCTCAGCAAGCCTATGCCAACGCTGTTCATTCTGCCGAACGCTCACTTGTTGCGACTCAACAAGGTTTTGAAATTGGCAGCAGAACGATTGTCGATGTGCTGAACGGAACTCGTCAGCTTTATGCGGCGAAGCAAGATCTGACTGAAGCGCAAATTGATTTCATTTTGGTGTCACTGCAGCTCAAGTTCTTGGGTGGCGAGCTTCTACCTGAAGACATCAGTGCGATTAACGCTGGATTGAAACGCTAGTCGAAAAAGCGGGTTAAAGCGCTCGCTCGAAATCATGGCGCAAGCGCCGAATAGAAAATAGATCAAATGTGATGGCACCTGAGATTAACCCTCAGATTGAATCAAGGATGCGGTCACTCAATGTATCGACGTATTTGTAGAGAACACACGATGAAAAAAACAATAACGTTATTAACCGCAAGTATCTTACTTGCAGGCTGTGGTGGTAATTCACAACCTACGGAGCAAACCGCTGCTCCAGTACCAAGTACACCTGTAACTGTGGTGCTTGCCGAGGAAATGGCACATTCGCCAATCCAATACCACGTCGGAAGAATGGAGGCGGTTGAATCTGCTCAACTGACACCAAGAACCAGTGGTTTCTTGTTAAATAAACTCTTTGATGACGGTGCTTATGTCGAAGCGGGCGCTGTGCTTTTTGAAATTGACCCAACGTCATACCAAGCGGCATTTGATGCGGCAAAAGCAACCTTATCTGAAGCGCAATCGGCACTGAGCTTGACTCAGCTAAACCATGAAAGAACCACTCAGATGTTGAAGTCGGGCGGTATTTCACAGTCGCAGCTCGATTTGAGTATTGCTGAGCTAGAGATGGCGAGATCTCGAGTGGTGTCTGCGCGAGCAAATGTAAGAGTTCAGCAAGACAACTTAGACCAAACCCAAGTTAAAGCACCGTACTCAGGTCAGTTAGGGAAAAGTAACTTCTCTATCGGTGACATGGTAGGCCCTAACTTTGGCCCATTGATTGACCTGATCAAGATGGATCCGATCGATGCGACCTTCTCGATTAAAGAAAGCGAACTGAGTCAGTATCAGCTTCAAGGCAAGCAAGCGACATCTGTATTGCTTGAGCGTGATGGCCAATTGACGGATTACCAAGGCAACATCGCTTTTGTTGATAACAAAGTGAATGCAGCCAGCGGTACAGTGACGATTTCTGCCTCTTTTGATAACAGCGAAGCGGGTCTGCTGCCAAATCAATTTGTTCGTGTTGGGCTAACCAGTGCAGAACCATTAAGCGGCGTGCAAATTCCTCATAAGGCGATCCATCAAGATCAGCTCACTCAATATGTACTTACTATCGAAGAAGGTAATGCGGTACGTCGTGATGTCGTTGTAGGTGATCGAATTGGACAAGATGTTTTCGTCGCAAATGGCTTGGACGCCGGTGAACCAGTGATTGTTGGCGGGCTGCAACGCATTCGTCCTGGTGCCCCTGTTTCAGTTGCGGAGTAATAGATTATGCTCAGTAAATTTTTTATCAACCGACCGAAATTTGCGTTTGTTATCTCGATCTTCCTGACCTTGATTGGTTTGATTGCGATTAAAACCATGCCGATTTCAGAGTACCCAAGCGTGACGCCTCCACAAGTGCGTGTCGTAGCGTTCATGCCGGGCGCCAGTGCTGAAACCGTAAAAGAGGTGATTGGTAATCCAATCGAAGAAGAAGTGAACGGTGTAGATGGCATGGTTTACATGCAGTCGCGTTCAACCAACGATGGCCGTTACTTCTTAAACATTACCTTTGATAACAGTGTTGACGCCGATATGGCGATGGTTAACGTATCTAACCGCGTTGCCGTTGCTGAAAACATGCTGCCGTTTGAAGTTCGTGCTCGTGGTGTGCGTATTCGTAAAGCCGCGCCGGATGACTTGCTCGCGATTGCTTTCTATTCTGAAGATCAATCGATGTCAGAGCTAGAGCTTAACAGCTGGGTTGAAGCAAACTTCATGGAGCGTATCGCTCGTATCTCTGGCTTAGCAAGCAGCGATTTGATCGGTGCGACCTATGGTATGCGCGTGTGGCTCGATATGGACCGCATGGCGTCACTGGGTGTCACGACATTTGATGTGAAGAACGCCATTCGTGAACAAAATGCAGTAGTGCCAGCAGGGCGAATTGGCCAAGGTCCAAGTCGTGAAAATGCCGCATTGCAGTTTAACTTGATCACACAAGGTCGACTGTCGAGTGCAGAAGAGTTTGAACAAATCATTGTAAAAACGTTAGCAGACGGCAATCAAATCTATCTGAAAGACGTATCTAACGTGGAGATTGGCAGCCAATTCTATGATGCCTACGCAACCTACAATGGCGGAGATGCTGCTCTAGTCGCCATGCAGGCTAACCCAGATGCCAACGCTTTGGAAACAGGCGCTGCGGTTAAATCGGTATTGGAAGACATCGAAAGCATCATGCCTGCCGGTATGACTTACGCGATCCCATACGACACCACCTTATCGGTTGAAGCGTCTATTCGCAGTATCGTTGAAACCTTGATTGTTGCTGTCGGGCTTGTGATTGCGGTGACTTACCTGTTCTTAGGTAATGTCAGAACAACACTTGCACCTGTGGTTGCGATTCCTGTGTCTTTGATTGGTACTTTTGCTTTCATGCAAATGGGTGGCTTTAGTATCAATACCGTTACCTTATTTGGCTTGATTCTGGCGATTGGTATCGTGGTGGACAATGCCATTTTGGTGGTTGAGAACGTAGAACGCATTCTCAATGAAAACCAAACCATTGATGCCAAAGAAGCCACCAATCGAGCGATGAAAGAAGTCACCGGCCCGATTGTCGCGTCGACACTAGTAATGCTTGCGGTGTTTATTCCTGTGGCATTGCTGCCAGGTATTACGGGGCTGATGTTTGCTCAGTTCTCTATCACCATCTGTATCGCTTTGGTGCTATCCGCTATTAATGCACTCACTTTGTCACCTGCATTATGTGCAATGGTTATGAAGCGTAACCGTAAGCCTGCTAAGTGGTTTGTGGCATTCAATGCAATGTTCGACAAAGTGACGACGGCTTACGGTAAAGCAGTCTCTTTATTGGTGCGCAAATCAGCTGTGCTTCTGGTGTCGTTTGCAGTGGCTATTGCTGCCATGGTAGTAATGAATGACAAGCTACCGACGGCATTTGTTCCAGCTGAAGACAAAGGCGTGTTGGCGCTCGCGATGTTCTTGCCTGATAACGCATCGAAAGAGCGTACTCATGACTTGATTCGTCAAGCTGAAGCGGTATTAAACCAAGACCCAGCAATTGAAGATTTCGCAGGTGCAATTGGCTTCAATGCTCTGACCGGTGGTGTTGCTGCTAATTCAGCGACCATGTTTGTCAATTTGAAAGGCTGGGATGAGCGTCTTGCAATGGATGGCGACCATACACAAGCTGCGGTTGCTCAGCGCATCAACATGCAATTGTATGGCATTGATAAGTCGATGAGCATCGCTATGGGTCTACCACCTATTCCAGGTATTGGTATCGGTGATGCACTTGAGTTTATGGTGCAAGACACGTCTGGACGCACTGCTCAAGAACTCGCACAAGTGACTTATGCGATGATGGCAGCGGCCAATCAAGCGCCAGAAATCACCAATGCGATGACGACTTATCGTGCCAATGTTCCACATTACAACGTTGAAATTGATCGCGAGAAAGCGCGTCAGTTAGGCGTACCACTCAGTGCAATTAACGATGCGATGGCAACACATCTGGCGTCTGCATACGTTAATGACTTTGCCCTAAACGGAAGAAGCTACCGAGTTTTTGTTCAAGCTAAAGGGGAACAACGAAATGATCTATCTGATGTGTTACGCATACATGTCCCGTCGGCGCTTGGCGAGCAAGTTCCGCTGTCTGCTGTCGCAACGATCGAACCGACATTAGAACCTGACCTAGTTACAAGCTACAACATGTTACCTGCGGCACGTTTACAGCTAAATCCAGCTCCAGGTTACTCATCTGGTGAAGCGATTGATGCAATGGAGCGTATCGCCGAGGAAGTTCTCGCTCAGGGTTACACCTATGAATGGACCAACATGGCTTATCAAGAGAAGTTGGCGGGGAACACGGCTCAAATCGCTTTGGTTTTAGCTCTGGTATTCATCTACTTGTTCCTTGTTGCTCAGTACGAATCATGGGCTCTGCCTGCTGCGATCATCATTGTGGCTCCAACCGCTGCTGTGGGTACCTTCGCGGCGCTATTAGCGGGTGGGCAAGCTTTGTCTATCTACGGTCAAATTGGCTTGATTCTATTGATTTCCCTTGCAGCTAAGAACGCGATTCTGATGGTCGAGTTCTCAAAGCTGAAGCGTGAAACTCAAGGTTTAAGTATCGAAGAGGCAGCGATCCAAGGTGGCAAGATGCGTTTTAGAGCCGTAAACATGACGTCATGGTCATTCATTCTTGGCATCTTGCCTTTGGTGTTTGCCAATGGTGCAGGGGCTATCTCTCAGAACACCACTGGATTGGCATTGCTGGGTGGCATGTTGATGGTGCTGGTGGTCGGTTCGATGATGACTCCGGGCTTCTACGCCATTTTCCAAACACTCCGTGAAAAGCTGAAAACGAAACAGCAGTAACCCATAGCCTCAATAAAGTGACGGCAAAGGTGTGTGTTGCTTTATTGATGGTTTTTACCCCTCGTTATGAATTTTAAAGATTGTTTTTATCGTCTGATAATGGAGGGGCAGGGAGTATTTCTCTGACCAAGTTATTAAACATGAGCCATGTGAGTACGGAAGCGGCTATGGCTCCAATGAGAATAAGGTTTACACATGAAAAAACTATTACTGACCGCTTCAATGTTAGCTGCAATGTCTGGTACTGCTTTGGCGAATGAAGAAGAAAGCCAAGTGATTGATCCATCGGATCTAACTCGCGTTTATACACAAGCGGCTTTTTTTGTTACTTCTGACGCTGATATCCGTTTGTCTTCAATGCTAACTGGAGCATGGTCTGAAACGACTCAGTTCGGTGGCTTTATCGAAGGCAACTTTGGCGACTCAGATGCTAAGCCTGGCAAAGATTCGATGGGCGTTGATTACCTTGGTAGCCGAGCTCAATATTTCCAAGTATCAGCAATTGATAGCTCATTGATGCCACGTGTCGGCTTCATGGCGGACTTCATCCACACCAAGAACTCAGCACTGGGCTTGGATGACAATACGTTGGTGTCTGTCGGTGCAATTGGCTTGATTAACCCTGCTTATACCGGCGGTGCAATGCTGTTTCCAAACGTAAACTACACCATCGGTGAAGTGTTTGGTGAAACGGCAGACGGCTACATGCTAAACCTGTTTGCTACTATCCCAATGGGAGATTCTGGCGCGTTCGTTCAAGCATGGCCTGAATACATGAATGTTTCTGGCGATACAGTGGAACTTGAGTCGACGTCTTTCAACATTATGATGAACGCTCCTATTAAGGAAGACCGAACTCAGTGGCTAATGACGAAACTGCAATACGCATCAGCAGATGTCACTCTGCCAACGGGCGTTACGCTAGAAGGTGACTACGAACTAAAAGCAGAAGTCGGCGTGAAGTGGTTCTTTTAAAACACTTGAGTGAGCTATCTATGGTTCTACTAGCCATGGTTTAACTATCTATGGTTTAGCGACCTAACAAGCGGTAACTGAGCTATGGTTTAAATAAGAAGAGAGCTAATGATGTTAGCTCTCTTCTTTTGTTTTATGGCGTTAAAGATAGCTTTAATCCAGTGAACTCGATGCTTGAAGCATAATTCAACATGGTCATTTCGTTGTTTTAAGATTACACTGCGCCCAATATTTCAGAAGTACATATTTAGGTAGAGGTCACCATGGACCAAGAACATTACGAAGACGCTGATTGCGAAGGTCAAGAGTTGGGCGAAGAAGGCGAAGAGATTGAAATTGAAGCAATTGGTATTGATGTTTCGTCACAGCCAATCGAGCTCTACAAAGTGTTTAAAATTGCTAACCTAGTGAGTGGTGGCGGTGAAGCTAAGCACATCATCTCTGAAGGCTACGTAGCGGTAAATGGTGAGCTGGAAACACGTAAGCGTCGCAAAATGTACGATGGCGACTTCTTTGAATTCAACCAAGAATACTATGTAGTGGTGTGTGATCAGCCAGTACAAGAAGAATCAGAAAAGCCGAAAAAGAAAGAAGCGCCTAAAAAAGAGAACAAGGCGAAGAAAGGTCAGTCTAAAAAGGATTCTAAGAAGAAGGAATCTAAGAAAAGCAAAGCAGAAATGCTAAGCGCAAAGGCTGAACCAAAGAAAGAGAAAAAAGAGAAGAAACCGAAAAAGAAAGCGGACACGCCGAAGCCAACACGTGATGACAAAAGCGGCCGTAATTCGATTGAGTTCTTCTAAGTTATAGTTCTAAAGTACAGCTCTAAACTGCTGTTCTAAAACTATTCTTTCAAAACGCAAGCAAGGTTAGACCTAGGTTTACGTTAAGCAGATATCAAAAGGCTCACTATTTAGTGAGCCTTTTTTGAATGAGCTAGGTTGAATTTAAATAGAACCCTAACTGACTTGTTCTACTTTGTTTGATTGCTTAGAGCGCTTGAACGCGTAAATCATATAACCGATGACGCTTGTAGCAACAATAACAGAGCAGATTCGGATAAAGTTAATCAACATCGGTGCGTTCTCAATAAACTCGTTAATTCCCCAAAGTAAAACGAGAGAGAATACAAACATGATGAGTAGCCCCCAACAAGGTGCATCGACTTTACCCGGCACAACATACCAACCATCTTCTTTGATCGGTTTGTTCAAACGAGCATATTCTGCTTGTTGACCTTTGACGGTGTAGAGGTGCATTTCTGTCTGTTTACCGGTTAGCAATAAGCTTGCAGCGTATGCGACAGTAGCATTGACTAACACACCGATTACACAGTACCAAGGCCAAGCAATATCAGTCGCAACAGCAACATACCAAATCGCCAAGAAGCTTGCAGCAACACCGATTAATAGTCCCTTCTCTGTTATATGTTTAGAATAAAAACCAAGCACGAACATACAGAAGTTTGCACCTACAAAATAGGAACCTGCTTTACTTAATATTTCTAAAACTGAGCCGGTGCTGGTTGCAAACATGAAGGCTGGAATGATGATACATAACGCCCACATAACCGTGAAGAAACGCGATACTTTGAGGTAATGTTCCTCTGACTCGTTTTTCTTGTAAAAGCGTTTGTAGAAGTCAGAAACTGAGACGGTAGCCATCGAGTTAAAAGCGGAATCTAGACTAGACATGCTTGCTGCAAGAATAGCGGCCGCGATGATTCCCATCAAGCCTGGCATACCATATTCGCTGGCATAGTGCAGGATAATGGTGTTTCCATTTTCGAACTCTTTACCATCGTAATAAGCGTTAAATAACACGCCTAATAGGATAAATACGAAGTAGATGAAGAAAGCAACGTAACCCATCATTAGCATCGCTTTTTTCGCATCACCCATGTTTTTAGCCGCCATACAGCGTTGAACCATCATTTGGTTACCGCCATAAACAGTGGTGTGGAACATTGTCATTGCGATAACGCCAGCCCATACGGTGGTAACTTGGCTTAAATCTAAATTCGTTTGTAACGCATTCGTCATGCCTTGTGACTTGAGATCTTGCATCACTTCGGTCATGGGTTGTGGCATGCCATTCCAGACGGCTTCGATGATGATAAATGCGCCAAGAAACAGAATGACCGCTTGGATTACATCTGTCCAAATAACGGCGGCAATTCCCCCCATTACGGTATAAATCAGTGCGATAACAGTGACAATGACGATGCAGTAAGTAACGTCGATGCCTGTAATGAATTCGAGGATTAACGAGGTCGCATATAAGACCGCAGCTGAGCTTATCGCCTGTTTAATTAAGAAGATCAAAGACAGAGTGATACGTGAGGCTTTACCAAAGCGTCGTTCTTGATATTCATAAATCGAAGTGAGGCCGTTGTTGTAGAAAAACGGCATAAACACAGCAACGATAAAGAAAATCACCAAAGGGTAGTTAAGGTGGATGGCGATCACTGACAAGCCTTCTTTGTAAGACCAAGCCGGCCCACCCAAGAAAGACATAGCACTGACATAGGTACACACAACGGAAATACCGATGGCCCACCATGGAATATTTTTATCGCCTAATGCAAATTGGTTAGCGGAAGTCACACGTCTACCAACGAGTGCACCCATAACTAAAGTAAGGACGATATAAGTACCGAGAATTGTCCAGTTTAAAGCTCCAAACTCATACATGCTCACGTCCTTTTAATTGTTCATCCATTTGCTCAAACAGATCGTAACCAAGCTGTTTTAATATGTGTGCTATATCAATAGCGACCCAGTTTTCCTTGAGTAATTCTCCTTCGCGTCGCCAGATATCCATAACACGAAGTTCGATGTGCTTGCCTGTAGGCGCTAACCCTAACCAGCCACTGCTACCAGTATGTGTACCGTGCATGTGTGGCCAACCCCCAGTGGATACGTAGTCATTTTTGGACAAAATGTTGAGCTCGATATCGACACTTCGATCAGGGAACGCAAATACAAATGGCCCTTGATGGTGGTCTCTGAAACCTTGGATTCCACGTGTCGTACCGATCCCAGCAGGCCCATACCACATAAAATCGTCATGCCAGTAGTTTTCTAGATCCATTGAATCAAGGCGCTTTCCGTCAAATCGACCCAAGCAAGCCAACATATCTAGCACTAACTTTTGGCTTTTCTGGCTCTCTTCAGCTGCGATGCTAACTGTCTGTATTCCGTCTTGAGTCGCTGGGGCAGGGACCAATCCAGTATGACCTAAGCTTTTGCGTAACGGATTAACGCCAGCTTGGTTCATTGCATCAATAAAATCAGGGATTAGATAGGATTCAATAATTTGGCCATCTTGGATGCATACCATTTCGGTGTAGCGCAAGTAGAGCGTTTTTCCTGTTGCTGGAATACCAAATAACGGCTGGGTAAATGTGCCGACAAAATAACCCGTAGAGTTTACCCAAGTGCGGCCTTCGTATTCACCTTGCATAACGATTGATGGACGTCGTTCAACATCAGGTAGTGAGTTTACAAGCGGTAATAGGAATGCTTGCTCGGTCGCCTTGACACCAGATACGTCATTAATCGGATGTGCGACACACCATTTAACATCAGCATTTAACATCTCGTGGACTACTTGAGTACGTTCTGATGAGTGAGCGTTAAAATAGGTTTTGTAGAAATTCTCAATCAAGCTGTTCAAAATAATACTTCCTTATATAGTTAACCGATTTGGATTAGAATCTGTTTCCAGACCGCACTTTCATCAAGTAGCGTAAACTCTCTGCGTAGACCCCAAGGTCCAAACTCTGCATGGCTGATTCCCATGATGTAAACGTCTTTCCCGGTTGGCTTTCCAAACATACCGTAGCCTTCATGCTTGCCTTGCAACGACCAACGAATAGCAGCTCGAGGTGACATCATTTCGTCATTGCGACCAATGCGGTGGTGTATTTTGAACTCAGCGTTCGGAAACGAAGAGCGCAGTGACATCCAAAATTGGTCGATTTCATTATGAGAGAGTGCTGTTTGCCCACCCGTGTATTCGCCGATACATGCGCGGTCATATTCTGTTGGTATTACTGAGAACTCAGCATTCATTACACGTCGCAGTATGTCTTCATAGCGCTGACCGTATTCATTGTCGTTACCTATGCCAAGGTAAGGGCCTTGTATGTCGACTTGAGGAGTGAAAGGGTATGAGCATTGTTCAACGCCACCCTCTATTTCAATTTGTTGACGGGCATACTCTTCTGACGTCATACCCAGTTGGTTTGCAATCGCAGCGATGTCTCGGATCATCCACTCATCATTGATTTGATTATTGATGGCATGACAGTCTGCGATAATTCGAAACTTAAGTGTTTTATTCGTGGCTTTACCAAACACGCCATCATTAGTATGAGTTGCTGTTGAAATGATTCGATGTGATGAAAGCATGCCTTGTTCAGGAGTCCCCGACCAAATAACGTCTTCACCCAATAAGGTACGGTTTGGGAACTCGGCTAGCGTGCCCATGGTCGCGCTAATGACCTTTTCGTTTCCCTTCGTGATGGAGAGTGGTGTACGGACGATAATGTCAGGTGAGTAATAGTTATGCAGGGTACTCAGACCTCGATCTTCCCAAATTTCTTTAGTGATACCTAATATGTAGTCTGGAAAATCTTGCCATTTAGAATCAAAGCCAACCATAGCCATTTATCGCCTCCTGATGCGTCAAAAGTTTCGTTATTGAATTAGTTTTGGTTACGTATCCAATATTGCCTTTTGTTGCTATTGTGTCAATGAGGTGTATTGCATATGTTTCTTTATTGTGGGTTGGATCTGTTTTTTAACAATTCACTAAATACGACTCTCTTAAGATAAATTGAATGAAGATTAATTATTAATCGAGTGTATATGAACAACATAATTGGGTTTAAAGGCAGTGCTTTATTCTTTAACTTATTGTATTTAATTAATATTTAATTCCGTGAAGAAGTGTGCATCAAATCAGATAATGCTCTGTGACGATTTGTCATATCGAAGTGATGACGAGAAAAAATTTAGAGTAATGATTCTAGTTCGATGAGGTTTGACTTTAATTGTTAATTATTTGTTTAAGATTGTTTAACTGCGAATGAATTCGCATGCAACAATAAGTTTGAGAATGATTGGATTGAAAAAGCCACTCAAAGGTGAATATCAAGTGGCTTTGTTCACGGAAACGTTTAAGACAATAACTCCGGAAGAAACAGTGATATGGCTGGAATAAAGGTAATGATCATCACGACCTTTTTATAATCCAACTCTTTGTAGACAAACATGCCGAAAAACAATCCGTATAGCACACCAATCGCAGCGGATTTAATTGGTGTAACGAGAAAGGATTTATTGTCTGAGTGCAGTACTACCGCGTTCTATGATGGTGCCGGGTTCAAGTAGGTACTCGCCCTTCGCATCTTCATTGTCGTTAATCCGTTGCATCAAGTCTTCGACGGCACTTTTTACGATTTTATCGATAGGCTGGGCAATGGTGGTGAGGTCATAGCTTGGCCAAGCTGCCATGGGGATATCATCGACGCCCATAATTGCGAAGTCTTGTGGGATGTTACACCCAAGCTTTCTCAAGCCATCCATAACGCCCATTGCGAGAATGTCGTTGGCACAGAACACGGCGTCAGGTTTTGAAGTGTGTTCCATCAGCTCTTTGGCTGCTTCTAATCCTGCTTCAAAACTGTATTTTGCGTTGATGAATATAGGGGAGGCCGCTTCACGTGTTTTTGCGGTTTCAGAGAAGCCTAACCAACGCTTGTCGCTGGTCATTGAGCCTGCATCACCACTGACATAAGCCAGTTGTTTGTAGCCTTTATCAAGTAAATAATCAGCCGCTTGCGTGCCAGCTCGCTGGTTGTCTAAGCCAGCGCTGTTCGCATTAATGCTTTCTGTATAACGGTTGATGAGGCTTAAGTGAACGCCAAACTTTTCACATTGTGCAAACGCTCGGGAGGTGAGGCGGCTGGTGGCGATGATTAAGCCATCAACTTGATATTCAATTGCACGTGAGATAGCGAGATCGAGGTCATCTTTGTCGATAGGGCAGAGTACAACTTGACCGCCACGCTTTTGAATTTCCATCGCGAGCGCACGAGATTGCAAGTCGTACATTGGGTTCGATTCACTATCGAGTGCGATAGCTACAAGTCCTGAGCGATTAGAAATCAAGCTACGAGCAATAGCATTGGGTGTATAGCCAAGCTTGGTAGCGGCATCCATCACCATTTTTCGCTTCTTCTCACTGATACTTGCAGTCGGGCTAAATGCCCGAGAAACGGTAGATTGAGATACGCCAAGCATCTTGGCGACATCAATAGAAGTAACTTTCGCTTTTATGGTGAATCTCCTTATAACGCGATAAATCCAAGCGCAACGTCATAGTCAATGAGTCTGGTTTGATAATTACAATACGTGTAACCGTTGAAATCACAAAGAAAAATTATGAATTCATGACGGCTTGCTCATTTCGAAAGCCATCAATGATCATTTTGTGTTCAGAACCCACACAAAAGAAGGACACGCCAAGTTCTTTCCAGTCACGCGCAGCCTGAGCATTTGCGACGAACATACCTACAGGTTTGTTTGCTTTTTTAGCCGCTTCAATGATCTTGATGCTTGCTTCACGCACGCACTCTTCGTTAACGCTCGCTGCTCCGTAAGATACGGCTAAATCAACTTGACCGATGAACAATGCATCAATGCCTTCAACTTTTGCTATAGATTCAGCATTTATCACCCCCTCCGGGTCTTCTATTTGTGCAATTACGACGGTGTTATTTTGGCTGTCTTGTAAGTGGTTTGCCATCGGTTTAGTCGCGTACTTTGCTGCTCGGCTTGAGCCGGCATACCCTCGGCCGCCTTCACCGTAATGAGACATCTTCACCAGTTTCTCTGCTTGTTCTGCACTGCATACGTGTGGGATTTGAATTCCAGTCGCCCCGCAATCTAGTGCATTCAGTATGGTCGATGGCTGGCTATCTTGGACTCGAACAACGCAAGGCAGTTGGTTGGCACGAGCAGCAAGTAGACAAGCATCCAGAGTCGAACGATCAAAAGGTGCATGTTCAGCATCCAATACAACGAAAGGCAGCCCTGCTAGCGCAAGCACTTCAATGATGTGTGGGTGGGGCGTTTTGACAAATGTGCCGAGCAGTTCTGCGTGGTTTAGTGTGTTTTTAAAGTTATCCATTTCTTTTTATCTCTCCATTGCAAAGGTATGCAAAACTTAACATGTGTTGTTGTAAAAAAAGAGTAAAAACTATGTGATCAATGCAACATTATATGATTGTTTTTTGCGATTAATGAATGCCGCGTTGATGGTGCTTTTGGTTAAAGTCATTATTTAACAGAGACTTATGTGATTTTTGTTTGATTTTCTCTTTTATTTGCCAAGTGTTAAAAAAATGTTTATGTTTATTTTGCATTCGTATCCAAAAGTATACAAAAACAAAGAATAAACTCTGTTAAAACCAATAATCAGCAAACACTAGGCATACGCCACAAGGAGAATTACGCATGGCTCGCATTCTAAAACACGGCATCACTGAAGAAGCATCAGCATCAAACAACGCGCAAGTGCGCCAAACGGTAGAGAACATTCTTTCTGACATTGAAAAGAAAGGTGACAGTGCAGTACGTGAGCTTTCAGAAAAATTTGATAACTGGTCTCCGGAGCAGTTTCGCTTAACAGATGAGCAAATTCAGGCCTGTGTGGACGCATTGGACGAATCAACCAAACACGACATTGAATTTGCACAAACACAGGTTCGCAACTTCGCTCAAATCCAACGTGACTCAATGCACGATGTTGAAGTAGAAACCATGCCAGGTGTCGTACTGGGCCACAAAAACGTACCAGTAAACAGTGTTGGTTGTTACATCCCAGGTGGTAAGTACCCATTGGTTGCATCAGCGCACATGAGTGTACTTACTGCAAAGGTTGCTGGTGTGAAACGCGTTATTGCTTGCGCTCCTCCTTTTAACGGCCAACCAAATGTGGCGATTGTTGCGGCAATGGCGATGGCGGGTGCGGATGAGATTTACTGTTTTGGCGGCGTACAAGCGGTAGGTGCAATGGCACTTGGTACAGAAACGATTGCTCCAGTAGATATGATCGTTGGTCCGGGTAACGCATTTGTCGCAGAAGCAAAACGTCAATTGTTTGGTCGTGTTGGTATCGATTTGTTCGCTGGTCCGACAGAAACATTGGTTATTGCTGATGAAGAAGGTTGTGACCCTGAATTAGCAGCAGCGGATCTATTGGGTCAGGCTGAACACGGTTATAACTCTCCAGCTGTTCTTTTGACGAACAGTGAAACATTTGCAAAAGAGACGGTAAAAGAAGTTGAGCGTCAGCTGACTATTCTTCCTACCGCTGAAATCGCAGGTAAGGCTTGGGAAAATTACGGACAAGTTATCCTTTGTGACAGCTACGAAGAGATGGTTGAAGTGGCCGATGATCTTGCTTCTGAGCACGTACAAGTAATGACAAAAGATCCTAAGTACTTCCTAGATAACATGACCAACTACGGTGCGTTGTTCTTAGGTCGTGAAACCAACGTTTCTTACGGCGATAAATGTATCGGCACTAACCATACATTGCCAACGAATAAAGCTGCACGCTACACCGGTGGTCTGTGGGTTGGTAAATTCATTAAAACATGTACTTACCAGCGCGTAACGGAATCAGCTTCGCTAAAAGTAGGTGAGTACTGTTCACGCCTATGTGCACTAGAAGGTTTCGCTGGCCATAAAGAGCAAGCAGACATTCGTGTACGTCGTTACAAAGAAAAATCGGTAGAGGCATAACATGACAAAAATCGCCTTAGTTACAGGCGGCAGTGGCGGCATTGGTGCCGCCATATGTCACAAGCTCGCGCAATCTGGTTACCGCGTTGTGTTTACCTACAACAGTAATGAAAGCGCAGCTCAAACTATCTTAGATACTTTGCAAGGCTCAGGTCATGCCATGTATCAACTTAATGTTGAAGACAGCTCTGCGATTGGCGCATTAGCGGACCAAGTTAAAGAGTCGTCAGCTTCTTTAGACTTATTAGTTAACTGTGCAGGCATGACAAAGTTTGTCGCGCACAGTGACTTAGCATCCTTGAATGATGAGTTGATAGATAAGATCTTCCGCGTCAATGTTCGTGCTCCATTCGCCATGGTTCGTGCGTTTGAACCCTTACTTCGTAGCGCTAAAGGTTGCGTGGTGAACATCACCTCAATTGCAGCGCAAACCGCAATGGGCAGTAACGTGGCTTACTGTGCGAGTAAGTCTGCAGTCGAGAATATGACACGATCATTAGGTCGAGCGTTGTCTCCTGACATTCGAGTGCTCGCTGTCGCTCCAGGCTTAGTGGATACCGAATTTGTCAAAGGGCTAGATGATGAATGGCGTAATGCACAAGAGCAATCGACACCACTAAAGCGATTAGCCAGTGATGAAGAGGTTGCCAACGCTGTTTATGCCGCTGCGGAACTACTGACATTTTCAACGGGTAATACCATCGCAGTGGATGGTGGCAGGCCGCTAGGTTAGGTAAGAAGGAATTTAGAATGACTCTACAAAATACAATAAATAATAATCTCGTTCGTTACATGGAGCTGATCCCAGGTACAAGTGCTTTCATTGATGCACGTACTCCAGGCAGCGATCTAAAAGATAACTTCTGCATCATTGGTGCTGGTGTGGCTGAAAGCAGCCGTCAGCACGTTCATATTCGTGAAACGGCTGGTTTTAACATAGGTGCTGCTGGTCAGCCTCCTGGCATTAAGAACTCGCTGCACTCTCATCACACTGCTGAACTGTTCGTGGTCTTCAAAGGTCAGTTTAGATTCTATTGGGGTAACGAAGGTGAACACGAAGCGGTGCTTTCACACGGTGATGTCATCTCTATTCCGACCAATCTTTTTAGAGGCTTTGAGGTAGTAGGGCGTGATTACGGCTTTATGTACTCTGTTTTAGGTGGCGATAACTCTGGTGGTGGTGTGGTTTGGCACCCAAGCGTAATTACGGATAGCCAAGGTTACGGCTTATACCTAAAAGCAGACGGTACATTGGTTGATACCATTGACGGCGATGCTATTCCAAATGAGTCTGAGCTGATGCCTCTGCTAACGAGCGAAGAGTTGAGCAAATTTGATACTTACACGGCTGAGCAGATGATGCCTTTTGTTGCGCTGAAAAAGGATTACCGAGAGGTTTCTGGTGATTTTGATAAGCCGGGCGTTAAACAGTTTGCGTTAACAGGGCACCCATCATCTGACTACGACTTCCAAGTTAAAAGCGTTGATGACGTCAGTATCATGGCTTATGAGTTGACTGAAGGTGCAAGCATCCCAGTACACAAACGTAGTGAGAAGCAGGTACTGATTAACTTTGAAGGTGATACATTGTTAAACATCGTTCAAGACGGTGAGCAGGCGCAAGTCGTGCTCACCACTGGTGATGTGTTCAGTGTTCCAGATGGCGCCTCATACAGCCTTGAAAACCTGAGAGGCACTAGCTTTACTTACGTTGTTCTTGGTTCTGACCAGCCACAAACTCTATAGGGTAACGAATGATGAAACCAGAAGTACCACTGTTATGGCTACCTGGTTTGTTGTGTGATGAAACGTTGTTCCAAGACGTCAATAAAGAGCTGCCCAATTGGGTGGCTCCTTTTACTTGTGATTTAGGAACGGAAACATCCATGCAAGCCTTGGCGAGTAAAGTGTTAGAGAACGCACCGGCAACTTTCGTGCTTGGAGGTTTGTCTATGGGGGGAATTCTAGCGTTTGAAGTGTTTAGACAGGCACCACAACGCGTGAAAGGTTTGATCTTAATGGACACCAATTCCGCAGATGAAAAGTCAGAGGTATCGGAGAAAAGAAACGCCTTGGTCGATAAAGCAAAAGCAGGGGAATTTGAGTCAATAACCCCTGACATCTTAATGCCAGTGCTCATTCATCCGAACCAGTTAGCGAGCCAAGAACTGACTCAAAGAATCACACAAATGGCGAATAATATTGGTGTTGAAAGGTTTGAGGCTCACGCTCAAGCACTAGCGACTCGCCCCGATGCTAGACCATTGCTGGCCGACATTCAGATTCCGACGTTGATCATCACAGGCAAAGACGACCTGTTATGTCCAATCGATAATCACCTGTTAATGGCAAAGCACATCAAACAGGTATCGCTTCACGTCATTCCTGATTGTGGCCATTTGTCGACAATGGAGCAGCCTAAGGTGGTCGCGAAATTCATCTCTGACTGGTTGAGTGCTAACGAGTTTCCTGTAAGGAAATTTGGATAGCTAATTATTATTCAGCATTGATTAGCTTCAATGAATGAACCTAATATTTTTACTCATGTTAGGTTCACCTTTTCTTTTTCTGAATAGATTTTATTGTTGAAAAATCCTCTTATTACAATTTAAACCCTTCCTCTTCAATTCAAATTAATTTCCTCTAGATAACAATGTTTAGCAGCCTAGATTAAATCTGATAAATAAATTTATCTTGTTTTTTTACATAACTCTAATCTGCAGTTTCTCATCGATATATTAAGCTATTTCAATGGTTTGTTGGAGATTAACGTCTGTCCGGAAAGGAAATTGACCGTCATCAAAAGTCCTGAGTGTGAGTAGAAAATATAATATTAGTACTTTAGTGGTATTAGCTGCTGAAGATAATAAAAATCATATCAATAAAATTTTCTCTTTATTAACGATACACTTAGGAATTAATTATGAAGGTATTTGTCCCTACCGAGCATTTCAGTCCTGTCAGTAAGTTTATACACATCGTCTCCGCCGTTGCCTTTATCGGTGCGCTGTTGATCATGCTGCTTGCGCCAGACCCTGATTCATTTGCTTTTGGTGTTCACCAATCTTTGGGCATGTTGGTTATTGTGCTGTATTTGGCTCGTATTGTTTGGATGAACTGGGCGGGAAAGCCGAATGCGCTTGGTACTAAGTTCGAAAAATTTATGGCGCACATGGCTCACTTAGCCTTATATGGCATTTTGATTCTGATGCCGTTATCTGGCCTGCTTATCGCGATGGCAAAAGCCAAAGATACCGTTGTGTTCGGTTTATTCACCATTCCTGGACTTGCGGAGCGTAATTCAGGTTTGATCGATTTTGCTTCTGGTCTCCACTCTTTCTTAGAAATCATCTGTTACCTGCTGGTCGCTATGCACGTTGGTGCAGCGCTTTATCACCACTTTATCCTTAAAGATGAAACCCTTAGCCGAATGATGGGGAAGAAATAATATGACAAAGTTCTCTATAAGAAATAGCGTTTTACTTGCTGCGTTGAGTGGTCTGTCTTTGAGTGCCAATGCTTACAATATGAGTATCTATGACACGGAATTAGACGTCGATTGGAGCGACATTCCTGTGGTTGAGAAAACCATGTTTTTCCCGGGTAAAGTGACCTTCGATTGGATCAATTCACCAGCGCATAAAGGCACGCTCAAAAAAGGCTTTGAAACCAAAACCTGTTCGAGCTGCCACCAAGGGGAGGAAGAAGGCCTTGGTGAAATGTTGGTGCAAGATGACAGGCTAGGTAACTTCCCAGATAAGAAAGGCTCGATTCCTGCCGAGTTCCAGTTTGCACACGATGATGAACATCTTTATGTGAAAGGAACGTGGAAAACGGAATCGCCTTTCCCAGCACGCTTACATGACACGCTTCTTTTCCAAGAAGGCAAATGGACAATCATTGGCGGTGACCGAGGCAAAAACCCTTACACTCCCATCTATGAAGACCGCTTCTCGTTGATGATTGACGATGGCTCTGTATTGCAGTTCCGCGAACAAGGTTGTTGGATGTCTTGCCACCGTGGTGCGCGAGACATTGGCCAAGCAACAGCGAGAGATGTTCAAGCATTGGATGTGGTTGGCGCGTTTGGCTTAGATCAGAAAGACATTCGTAAGTACCTTCCTGAGTCTCGCACTGAGCGTTACGGTGTAAACTGGGACAAAGTGAAGCCACAAGAAGAAATCGATAAGCTGAAAGCGGAAGGGCAGTTTGTTGATTTGATGCAATGGCGTTCGACGCGTTCTGCACCCACCAACAGTGCTGATGATGGTTATGTTTTTGAGTATCGTTTGAACGATAAAGGCACTACTGTGTTTACTTGGAACTTCGACAAGAAAACAGGCCTACCTAAGTATATGTACGATAAGTCTGTAACCGGTTTTTATGCGTTGAATAAAGAAGACTTCAACGACCTCAACAAGAAGATTGCAATGGTCGAAGGCGTTAACGTGATGCCTTACGACGCAAGTAAAATTGAAGAAGGTCAATATCTTCAAGGACGATTAAACCGAGAGGGTGCTGGCTCTGCAGGTGATAACAACCAAGTATTCTCTTCATGGGAAGACGGTAAATACACGGTTATCTTCAAACGTAAGTTGAACACTGGCCACCCCGAAGATGATAAAATCATGGAAATTGGCGGCACTTATGACATGAACATCGCGATTCACGATGGCGAAACAACAACACGTTTCCACTATGTCGCATTCCCATTTACGGTTGGTATTGGGGAAGGTTCCGAGGGCAGTGTTATTGCGTTGCCTATTAAGTAACGATTAACTTCACTTGATGTGAGAAACAATCTTAGGCTCTTGGTTGGTGTGCGATTCGTATAATCAACAAGAGCCTTTTTTCAAATTCAACCAACTGCTGCCCTAACTTTTGCTCTACTTGTCTCTTTGGCTTTATGTTTGCTTAGCTTGATCAGCTACAAACTCTACAAATCTATCCCTGAGTGGGTTGTCACTCTCTCCATTCCAGGTCAACCCGACAGGCCAAGTCGCGTGTTCACCTTCTAACGCAATGAATTCCACATCAGTGTTACTAATGTACTGCGCACTGCTGGGAACAATAGTGAAACCGATATTGGCAGAAACCAACGCCAGTAGGGTAAGAATGTCGTCGGCTTCTTGTGTCTTAGATAAGTCGATTTTATTGGCAAGACAATATTGTTGAATCTGTCTGTCTAATCCGGGGCCACGGTGCTGAGCCAATTTTAGATAAGGCCATTTCGATAACTCAATGAGAACCTGATCGTTACCTGGCGCTTGTTTGAGAAGGTCTTTGTGTACCGCAATCACAAGCGAATCATTGAATAGGGTTAGACTTTCTAAACCCAAAGAGTTAGGTATCCGATTGAAGCTGATATCGAGATCATGGCTCAATAACTCGTCTGTCTGCTGCTTAGACGGTGTGTCATTTAAGGTGACGTGAACCTCTGGATATTGCTGTTTATACGCCGCAATCAGCTTAGGCGCTTCATGATAAGTGGACACGCCAAAGCCAATGTTCAAATGCCCCTGAGTTCCTTTCACCACCGAGCCTGAAAGTTGCTCAAACGCCTGCATTGAATGAACCAAACGTTGGGCTTCTGTCAGTAATGTTTTTCCTGCGTGTGTCAGTTCGGCGCCATTTCTGCCACGAGAGAATAGACTCGTCCCAATGTTGGATTCAAGTCGTTGAATCTTTTTGGTAAGAGCTGACTGAGTGATGTAGAGCTGCTCTGATGCCAGGCGATAATTGCCCGATTTAGCCAACTGACAAAATGCTTTCAGTAAATCAAATTTCATTCCAAATGCTCATTGAATTAAGAATATCTTTCATTTTATGGAATTGAATCGATTTTTTATACTGAGTTCATACCAAATCAGATTAAGCGAAATCGAGGACGAATCATGAAGAGAGACATCAAAGTAGCGTCGGTTCAATTCAATCACCATGCGGGTGACAAGGCGTATAACCTATCTGTGATAGAGCAATATGTTCAAAAGGCTGCGGATAGTGGTGTGGAGATCATCAGCTTCCCAGAGATGTGCATCACTGGCTACTGGCATGTGTCTGCTTTGTCGCGAGACGAGATAGAAGCACTAGCGGAACCTGTGCCGAGTGGTGAATCGACTCAAAAGCTGATTGCACTAGCAGCACAATTTGGAATGAGTGTTGGCGCAGGCTTGATAGAGCAGGGTGTGGATGGCGAGTTATACAACACCTACGTATTCGTCATGCCTAATGGTGAGGTTCAGAAACACCGTAAACTGCACACCTTTGTGAGCCCTCATATGAGTAGCGGCGACCAATTTACAGTGTTCGATACGCCTCATGGTTGCAAAGTCGGTCTCTTGATTTGTTGGGATAACAACTTGGTTGAGAATGTTCGAATTACTGCATTGAAAGGCGCCGATATTTTGATTGCACCACACCAGACGGGCGGTTGTCAGTCACGTAGCCCCAATGCGATGAAGCGAATTGACCCAGATTTATGGTTTAACCGAGATGAAAACCCAGAGGTGATTCGAGCTGAAATGCAGGGTAAAAATGGGCGCGAATGGCTAATGCGTTGGTTGCCTGCAAGAGCACACGATAACGGTATGTTTGTGGTGTTCAGCAATGGTGTGGGTGTTGATATGGATGAAGTGAGAACAGGCAATGCGATGATCTTAAGCCCTTATGGGGAAATCATCACCGAGACGGACAGCGTTGATGACGATATGGTGATTGCGAATTTGAAAGCGCAAGAGCTAGAGATGTGTACCGGGAGACGTTGGATTCGTGGTCGTAAGCCTGAGCTTTATCATTCGCTGACGCAGTCGTTAGGTCATGAACTTGACCCACACCAAGCGCGCTTTGCAGAGAAATAATGTTGTAAGCACGGGTGAAAAAGGATGTACTAGTAGCGGTTAAAAGGGTGGGGAAGTTGAAAGAGAAGTGAGGGCTTCTGATGTAGTCTACCCACTTAAATCATGTTTAAGTGGGTAGACTATTTACACATCAAGCACTAAGCCATAAGCACTAAGCATCTAAGTTCTATTCTCAGTGTCTTGTGTGAGAAGAAGTCAGTTCTGATGCACGTAACTGAGCAACGGCTTTCGCCAATTCTAGCTGAGCTTGTGCAAAGTTAATGTCTATGTTGCCCTTGTTGATGTTCTCTAGAGCGGCATATTTCGCTTCTTCTGCGCGAGCGCGGTCAATGTCTTTACCATGCAAGGCCGTGTCGGCTAACAACGTAACCACATCCGGCTGAACTTCCAGCATCCCACCAGAGACATAAAGCACTTGGCCTTCTGATTTAGGGTCTGTAACAAACACGGTTACGCCCGGTTTGATCTTACTGAGAAGCGGAGAGTGACCGGGGCGAATCCCCAGTTCACCGTCAGCGCCAGAAACGGCTAGGGCATACGCTGGACCTGAAAACAGCGTACCTTCCGCACTTACAATATTAAGTTGAAATGTATTATCTGTAATTCCGATAGCCATGGTGCACCTACCTCTTAGAGTGATTTTGCTTTGTTAAGCACTTCGTCGATAGAGCCACAGTACAAGAACGCTTGCTCTGGGATATCGTCATATTCACCGCTTAACAGACCTTTAAAGCCTCTTAGTGTTTCGCTTAGCGGTACAAAGACACCTTTCTGACCGGTAAACACTTCGGCTACGTGGTAAGGCTGAGTTAAGAAACGTTCAATCTTACGAGCGCGAGATACGGTCTGTTTGTCTTCAGTTGAAAGCTCATCCATACCAAGAATCGCGATGATGTCTTTTAGCTCTTTGTAGCGTTGCAGTGTTGTTTGTACTTTTTGTGCAATGTCGTAGTGCTCTTGGCCAACCACAAGTGGGTCTAACTGGCGAGAGGTTGAATCCAATGGGTCAATCGCAGGGTAGAGGCCCAATGCCGCGATATTACGAGACAGTACAACGGTCGCATCTAAGTGAGCAAAGGTTGTTGCTGGTGATGGATCGGTCAAGTCATCCGCAGGTACGTATACCGCTTGGATAGACGTGATAGAGCCTTGTCTAGTTGAAGTGATACGCTCTTGAAGCACGCCCATCTCTTCAGCTAGTGTTGGTTGGTAACCTACTGCTGAAGGCATACGACCTAGCAGAGCTGATACCTCAGTCCCGGCAAGCGTGTAACGGTAAATGTTATCAATGAACAACAGTACGTCACGACCTTCATCACGGAAGCGCTCAGCCATAGTTAGGCCAGTAAGTGCTACACGTAGACGGTTTCCCGGTGGCTCGTTCATTTGGCCGTAAACCATGGCTACTTTGTCTAGTACACCCGCTTCTTTCATCTCGTAGTAGAAGTCGTTACCTTCACGAGTACGCTCACCTACACCGGTAAATACAGAAAGACCTGAGTGGGCTTTGGCGATGTTGTTGATAAGCTCCATCATGTTGACGGTTTTACCTACACCAGCACCACCGAACAGACCAATTTTACCACCCTTAGCGAATGGACAGATAAGGTCGATAACCTTAACGCCGGTTTCTAAAAGCTCAGTGCTGTTTGCTTGTTCTTCATAAGAAGGGGCTTCACGGTGAATCTCGTAGTTTTCTTTCTGACCGATTTCACCACACTCATCGATAGGTTGACCAAGCACGTTCATGATACGGCCTAGCGTTTCTTCACCCACAGGAACCGTGATTGGTGAGCCTGTGTTTTCAACCGTTAGGCCACGACGCAAGCCATCTGACGTACCCATTGCAATACAACGAACGATATTGCTACCCAGTTGTTGCTGTACTTCCAATACTAACGAGCTTGCTTCGTCGCTAGTCACTTTCAATGCATCATAAACGCGTGGGCTGTTGCCGCCGCTGAACTCGACGTCAACCACCGCGCCGATTACTTTAACTATTTTTCCAACACTCATTCTTAAATCCTCAAATTCTGTTCTTGACCCAGTCTTTTCTAGCCCTAGACAGCTTGTGCACCTGAGACTATTTCACTCAGCTCTTGGGTAATGGCAGCCTGACGCGCCTTGTTGTAGACCAATTGCAAGTCGTCAATGAGTTGGCCTGCGTTATCAGTCGCCGCTTTCATAGCGACCATTCGGGCTGCTTGCTCACAGGCAATGCTCTCAACAATGCCTTGATACACTTGCGATTCGATGTATCGATGTAACAGTTCTGAGAGTATGTCTTTGGGTGCTTGCTCATAGATGTAGTCCCAACGACGCGCTTTTTTAGGCTCACCACCTTCCTCAGAATCCGAAGGGTGGGGGAGCAACTGCAAGGTCGTTGGCGCTTGAACCATGGTGTTGACGAACTGGTTGTAAACGAGATACAAGCTGTCGATCTTGCCTTCGTCGTAATGCCCCAGCATCGCGTTCACCGTACCTAAGATGTCTTCTAACTTAGGGGTATCGCCAAGACCTGACGTTTGTGCAATAACGTTGCCGCCGCGTTGGAAGAACGAGATAGCCTTAGATCCCACTAAGGTTGTTTCTACCTCGACTCCCTTGGTGCGCCATTGCTCCATTTCTTCTAACACTTTCTTGAACAAGTTTGAGTTCAAGCCGCCACACAAGCCGCGATCGGACGAGATAATGATGTAAGCGACACGCTTAGGTTCACGCTGTTGCAGGTAAGGGTGCTGGTATTCCAGCGAACCCGATGCAACATGAGAGATAACTTTTCGCATGTTCTCGGCGTAGGGGCGAGTTAGCGTCATGTTGTCTTGAACCTTGCGCATCTTACTTGCTGCAACCATTTCCATTGCGCTAGTGATTTTCTGAGTGTTACTAACACTGGCTATCTTGGTGCGAATTTCTTTAGTACTTGCCATAATCTGCTCCTATTTGTTTTGATTTCCAGCTAACAAACCGGAGCACTTACCAAGCTTTCATCCCAACAAAACCTTCTAGGATCTCTTTAAGAGCGCCGTCGATTTCGTCGTTGTAATCGCCTGTCGCGTTGATTTTTTCGAACAACGCAGGGTTCTGACCTTTGGCGTAAGCAATCAGCTCTTCTTCAAAACGGGCAATGTTGCTTAGCTCAACACCGACCAAGTAGCCTTTCTCTGCCGCGTAAATAACCGTTGCTTGCTCAGCGACTGACATAGGAGAGTATTGTTTTTGCTTCATTAATTCGGTAACACGCTCACCGTGGTCTAGCTGTTTGCGCGTCATCTCATCTAAGTCAGAAGAGAATTGAGCAAAGGCCGCCAGCTCGCGATATTGAGCTAATGAAGTACGGATACCACCAGACAGTTTCTTGATGATCTTGCATTGCGCCGCACCGCCCACACGAGATACCGAGATACCTGGGTCTACTGCAGGACGTAGGCCTGAGTTAAACAGTTGGGTTTGAAGGAAAACCTGACCATCTGTGATTGAGATTACGTTGGTTGGTACAAACGCTGATACATCACCCGCCTGAGTTTCAATGATAGGAAGCGCCGTTAATGAGCCTGTTTGGCCTTTCACTTCACCGTTAGTGAACTTCTCTACATACTCTGCATTCACTCGTGCTGCACGTTCTAGTAGGCGTGAGTGAAGGTAGAATACGTCGCCAGGGAAGGCTTCACGACCCGGTGGGCGTTTCAGTAGCAACGAGATTTGACGGTAAGCAACGGCTTGTTTTGATAGGTCATCATAGATGATCAGCGCATCTTCACCGCGGTCACGGAAGTATTCACCCATGGTGCAACCCGCATAAGGGGCTAGGTATTGAAGCGCTGCAGACTCTGATGCTGACGCCACAACGACGATGGTGTTTTTAAGCGCATCGTGGTCTTCGAGTTTACGAACCACGTTAGCGATAGTGGAGGCTTTTTGGCCAATCGCTACATACACACATTTGATGCCAGAATCTTTCTGATTGATGATCGCATCGATAGCTAACGCTGTTTTACCCGTCTGACGGTCACCGATGATAAGTTCACGTTGACCACGACCGATTGGCACCATGGTATCAACCGCTTTGTAGCCAGTTTGAATTGGCTGATCAACAGACTTACGTTCGATTACACCGGGTGCAATCACTTCTACAGGGTCGAGTCGGTCACAACTCACTGGGCCTTTGCCATCGATTGGCTCGCCTAATGTGTTCACAACACGGCCAAGAAGTCCGTTACCGACAGGTACTTCCAAGATACGACCTGTACCTTTCACTTTCATACCTTCAGAGAGGTCAGTGTAGGGGCCCATAACCACCGCACCTACTGAATGGGTATCGAGGTTAAGTGCGAGTGCGTATTTGCCACCTGGTAGCTCAATCATCTCACCTTGCATAACATCAGCAAGGCCATTGATTGTGATGATGCCATCACGAACCGATACGATAGTACCTTCGTTGCAAGCCTCGGTGCTCACATTAAATTTCGAGATGCGTTCTTTGATTAGATCGCTGATTTCATTTGAATTTAATTGCATAATTGTTACCTATATCGCGTGAAGTTGATGAGCCAATCGGTCAATTGATGTGTTTAAGGAACCATCGATAACGGTTTCACCCGCTTTGATGACCATTCCACCTACTAACGTGTCATCAATAACTTGCTTCATTTCAACCTGACGCTCTAATTTCTTCTCAAGTGCAGCTGTTAGTGACGTAACTTGATCCTGTGTCAGCATTTCGGAACTGGTGACAGTGACAGGCACTACACGTTCATGTTCGTCCTTTAGCTCGCAGAACAATTCAAACAGGTCTCTTACAACAGAAAGGCGGCCGTTCTCGGCCAAGACTCGAATAAGATTAATGACGTGGTCATCAACGAGTCCTTGGCAAATATGAATGATGAGGTTTGCCAGCTCTTCTGTTTGGTGTGTAGAAGCACCTTCTGCTGAAGAAATCTGACTAGCGATCGTTTCTTCTTCCGCGACAGCCACAAGAATGGACAGCATTGAGTGCCACTCTTGTAACTGGTTTTCACCTAAAGCAAATTCAAACGATGCTTTGGCGTAGGGATGAGCAATATTGGTGTAATCTGACATATTGCCTCTCCTTAGAGTTCGCTAATCATTTGGTCAACTAGCGCTCGGTTCGTTGCGGAATCTAGGTTTTTGCTAATCAGTTTCTGTGCACTTTGAATCACTGCGTCTGCCATATCCGCCTGAAGTTCACGGCGTATCTTTTGGCGTTCGCCTTCTAGCTCAGCTCTACCTTGTTCTAAGATGCGTGCCTTTTCTTGCTCGGCTTCTTGTTGCGCTAAACTGATGATTTCATTGCGGCGTTTTCGGCCTTGTTCAACCAGTTCAGTCACATCTTTTCTTGCATCTTCGATGAGTTGCGCGCCATTTGATTTCGCTAGTTCTAGCTCTTTCGCAGCGTTCTCTGAGTGGCGTAAACCATCAGCGATTTCTTTTTGGCGCTCGTCTAACATCGCGGTGAGAGGGGGCCATACATATTTCATGCAGAGCCAAACAAAAATCACGAATGAGATTGCTTGTCCAAACATGCTTGCATTTAAGTTCATACCTTCCTCACTAAATCTTGATTATGTATAAATCGGTCTTTCAAAGCGGTTTGATTAAGCCACGGCGAAGATGATGTATAGACCGATACCAACACCGATCATCGGTACCGCATCCACAAGACCCATCATGATGAAGAATTGAGTACGAAGCATTGGAGTAAGGTCTGGTTGACGCGCAACACCTTCAAGGTATTTACCTGCTAAGTTACCAATACCAGATGCTGCACCTGCTGCACCTAAACCGATCAGTAATGCACCTGCTACATATAAAACTGCGCTTACGATATCCATTTGTATCTCCGAAAATAATTTGTTAGTTAATTTTTTAGTTATTAATTAGTGGTGTTCTTCTGTTGCCATTCCTAAATAAACAACGGTCAGTACCATAAATATAAATGCTTGTAAGAATACGATTAATATGTGGAATAAGGCCCAAGGTACACTCAGTGCCCACTGCATCCACCAAGGCATTAGTGCAATAAGGATGAATATCATCTCGCCTGCATACATATTTCCGAATAATCGTAAGCCTAGTGATATTGGCTTTGAAATTAATGTTATTAATTCAAGAACTAAGTTAACAGGATATAAAAGAGGGTTATCAAATGGCTGAGTAGTTAGCTCTTTGATAAAGCCTTTCAAACCTTTATTTTTAAACGTATAAGTTAACAATAAAATAAACACACCGAGTGCCATCGACATTGGTATATTTACGTCTGCTGTTGGTAGGTCTCTAAAGTGCTCTAGACCCACAGCTCGAGTTAACCCCGGGATTAAATCAATGGGTAATAGGTCGACTGCATTCATTAACAACACCCAAACAAAAGTGGTTAATGCCAGTGGCCCTATTAATTTATCTTCCGCTTGAAAAATCTCTTTGACTAGATTATTAACAAAGTCAAAGACAAGCTCGATAAAACATTGAAAACGACCTGGAACGCCGCTAGTGCCACGAGTGGCCACATAGCGAAATGCACCGATGAAAAGTAAACCTGTAATCCAAGATACCAACATCGAGTCAATGTTAAACGCCCAGAAACCATCACCTGTAGTTAAGAAGGTTAAGTGATGCTCTATGTATTCGTGAGCGGTAGTTACTTGATCCATACTACGCGTACTCCGATCTATTAGAGGCGGTAATAAACGGTGTTAAGAAGTATCCAACCATAGTAAAGATGTACGCATATAATATTACTGGGTTATCCAATTTGAAGAATTGGAACGCCAAGATAAACATCAAAAACGTATATGTTATTTTTACGACACGACTCATTTGCATTAAGTCACGTAAACTATAATTAGGGTTCTTACGCACCTTTAGGCTTGCATATATAAATCCAAACAGCGGTGGCAACATTGCAATTACGATGCCCAAAGCTGATGATTCCATATCTACTTTATTACCAAAAAACACTTCATATAAAACTACACCGATGGCTAATACTATTTGGCAGAGAACAACTCTTTTAGCGGCAACAAGGATGTCGCTACTAATCCCATTAAGCCTCATAATAAAACCTTATGCTAAACAGTGTAAGTTAATATAAAACACAGTTTAAATTTAACTTGTTACTACATTTCACTTGTTAATAACACTTGATTTGCTTTAAAGAAAAACCCTTGCTGGTTTTATATCTCCTGACGAAATGAAACGAATTAAGCTAATTCGCTATCGTTTCGACAAAATATAAATTACGCCTAAAATTATGTGATCAAAACGACAAATATTGACATCAATAATTCCATTTTTGAAATGAGTGTTTTTCATTTATGAAAGTAATAGTTCTATCACTTTATTCATGAATATTTAAGATGCTTTATCCTTGTGAAAATGAGGGTCTTTTTAGAAGGGAGCAGCGAGCTAAATTTTCAACTTATGATCTTATCAATTAAGATTATTCAAACACTTAGGTTCATTTACAAGTTGAATTGCGACGTATGATTTTGGCAGCGGTTAAGCTTGTTTGAGGCAATGATGGAAGATCTGGTTTTTCTGGAAAATTAAACGTACGTCGCTCCTTATCAATAAGCGAATATTTTTTATATTGTTGTCAGCTTGTCACTATTTGCGTGCGCGAGAGTGAAAATTCAGCGCCTAAATGTTGATGATATAGGAGTGAAATGGGGGACTGGGTGTGCGAGAAGCATGGTGCGGAGAAGAAACATCGAGTTTTGAGGAAGTAAATGGCAGCAGAGCGCTGCCTAATTTACTTAATCTAGGCTCAGTTATGACTCTTCATAACTGAGGTATTGAATACATAAGTCATGGAAAGCCTGTGCTTGTGGCGAGATCGTACGATCAGATAGTCTGAAAATGCCGATTTGTCGTTGCAAGGGTGGGTCAATTAGCGGAATCCACACCAAGCGGGTTTCATTGGTTGGGAAAGCCAGCTTAGGTAGCGTGGTCACGCCTATCCCGAGCTCTAAGACCGAAAACAGCGAGGTGATGTTCTCGACAGAGTACAGGGCTTGTTCGCTGAGCATTCGCGCGGGTGTTGGGTCCAGTAGGGTGCAAGTCCCGTTACGAATGAAGGGCTGCTTTAACAAGGTTTGCCATTCGATTCCTTCCCGTTGAGAGGCAATAGGGTTGTCTTTGAGGCACACCACACCGATAGGATCAGAAAGCAAAGGCGTGAAGTCGATGCTCTCTTCTTCTAAATGGGAGCTATTGCCGAGGGCAACATCCACCTCGCCAGAGAGTAATCTTGCTTCTACCCCTGCCGCATTATCATCAATCAAACTCACTTCTACATTCGGGTACTGCTCACAAAAAGCCCCTAAAACACTAGGGATTAGTTTTGCGGCTACCGAAGGCACGCTCGCTATTCGAACTCTTCCTTGTTGTCCTGCTGCCGCTGCGCGTAAGTCATTGTCTAATGCTTTGTAAACATTCAGAAATTGAATGATCTTTGGTAAACATATTTCTCCAAAAGGCGTCAGCGTCGATTTGTTGCCTGTTTCAAACAGTGGCTGGCCGAGTATTTTTTCCAACTCTTTTATCGAAGTCGAAAGTGCCGCTTGCGATCGATTTGCACGGTGAGATGCCGCTCGAAACCCACCTTCTTCGACAACCAAAACAAAATGTTTTAACTGTTGTAGCTT
Source organism: Vibrio sp. 10N.247.311.51 (assembly GCF_041467855.1). Lineage (NCBI taxonomy): Bacteria > Pseudomonadati > Pseudomonadota > Gammaproteobacteria > Vibrionales > Vibrionaceae > Vibrio > Vibrio sp. 10N.247.311.51. The sequence continues at coordinate 165,008 of NZ_JBFSVK010000003.1, forward strand.
AATACTCATGGCGCGAATCCTTCTCTAGCCCTTGCTATACCTTACTTTTTGCAAGGTGATAGATTTTATTTATCAAATGCACAAAATTTACCGTTAGATTTATCAGTCGTCAAGGTGCAGTATTTAACCATCTTGAAACATAGTTGTTACAAAGTTGGATGGAATCGTGAACGCACAAACTAAAAAACACCCAGTAAAAACCGAGCTTTTCGCTTCAAAAGCACCCCTAGAGTGGGCAATCGTTAATAACGGCACTCTATACACCGCGCAGATTCCAATTGATGAAACTGGCGCAGTAGTAGAAGGCGGTATTGAAGCGCAAACGCGTCAGACTTTTAACAACCTTGTTCATACGTTGGAGTGTGCAGGCGAATCTATGGATTCCGTGCTGCAAGTTCTAATTTACGTGACAGACCGTGAATACCTAAAAACGGTAAACAGCGTATACGGAGAATACTTCAATGCACCTTATCCAAACCGTGCTGCGGTCGTCGTTGCAGGGTTAGCAAGAGAAGAAATGCTGGTCGAGTTCGTGGTTTATGCATCGGCGTCTCAACCTGAATAATTTGACTGTGAACTAAGGCTATTTGCGGATCAAAACTCTTTTGAATTAAAGCGGTTTATTGATACAAGCGATCGGGTTCACTTTAGATACAAAATGTACGACTTATTTTAGCAATTAATCACCTGAATATTAACAGTTTATTAATTAACCAGATGGTTGCCAGACTCAACCGCAACCTAACCGTTACAAGGACAGAATGATGACTCAATTACAGAATGTTCAAGCAGAAAACGCACTTTACATTGGCGGCGAATGGCAAGCGGGTGTAAGCACCGTAGCGAACATTAACCCATCAGATATTTCTGAAAACATAGGTAACTTCGCACAAGCAAGTGCTGAACAAGTTCAACAAGCGATTTCAGCGGCAAAGCACGCTCAACCAGAGTGGGAAAAAACGCCGATTGAACGCAAGCAAGCGGTCCTTCAAGCGATTGGTGATGAGCTGATTGCACGTTGTGATGAGCTGGGTACGTTGCTTTCTCGTGAAGAAGGTAAGCCTTTTGCTGAAGGTCGTGGCGAAATTTACCGTGCAGGTCAGTTTTTCCAATACTTCGCGGCTGAAGTGCTTCGTCAAATTGGCGACAACGCAGAATCAGTTCGCCCAGGCGTTTCTGTTGAAGTGACTCGTGAAGCCGTTGGTGTTATTGGCATCATCTCTCCTTGGAACTTCCCGACGGCAACAGCGGCTTGGAAAATCGCTCCAGCACTGGCTTTCGGTAACAGCGTTATCTGGAAACCAGCAAACCTAACACCAGCAAGTGCGGTTGCGCTTACTGAAATTATCCACCGTCAAGGTATCCCAGCAGGCACGTTCAACCTTGTTCTGGGTAGCGGTTCAACAGTGGGTGATGCACTGATCAACTCTAAAGAAGTGAATGGTGTGAGCTTTACTGGTTCGGTTGATACGGGTCGTAAGGTTGCCGCTGCTACAGCGCCAAATTTCGTTCGTTGCCAACTAGAGATGGGCAGCAAGAACGCACTAGTGGTTGCAGATGATGCGGATATCCAAACTGCGGTTGATGCAACGATTGCTGGTTCGTTCTCTGGCGCAGGTCAAAAATGTACAGCATCTTCTCGTCTCGTGGTTATGGATGGCATTCACGACCAATACGTTGAAGCACTGATCAAACGTATGAGCGAGCTTAAAGTCGGTCACGCACTGGAAGAAGGCGTGTTCATGGGCCCGGTAGTTGATGGCAACCAACTTGAAGCAAACCTAGGTTGGGTTGAGAAAGCACGTCAAAGCGGCGGTGAGCTAGCGTTTGGTGGCGAACGTTTGAGCATGCAACACGAAGGTTTCTACATGTCTCCAACGCTGTTCTTGAATACGAAGAACGATTGGGAAGTGAACCAAGAAGAAGTGTTTGCACCAATGGCAAGCGTGATTCGTGTGGCTGATTTAGAGGAAGCTATCGCGACGACCAACGATACTCGCTTTGGTCTAACGGGCGGCATCATTACTCAGAGCCTACGTACGAGCGCAATGTTCAAGCAACAAGCGCAAACAGGTTGTGTGATGGTGAACCTACCAACAGCAGGCACTGATTACCACGTACCGTTTGGTGGTCGCAAAGAGTCTAGCTTCGGTCCTCGTGAGCAAGGTCAATACGCGAAAGAGTTCTATACAGTAGTGAAGACGGCTTACCAGCGTCCTTACTAGATAGGTCTCTATTAATTGACGTTCTATTAATGAAAAGTGGCCTGATTCACAGAGTCAGGCCAACACCCAAACCAAAGCAGCAAACGAACTTAGACAAGTGATTTAACCCATTTTTGAAAACATGTTATTTGAGCGTGTTTTCAAAACCGAGCTAGAACACTGAGCTTTCAATAGGAGTGGTTATGTACCAGCAACGGATTGTTATAGATGGATTGCAATACTGCAATTGGAACAGAGAATATTTCCAAACACTAAAGGCGAGCGGCATTACAGCAGTTCACGCTACCGCGGTTTACCACGAGACAGCTCGTGAAACCTTATCTCGCTTTGCTGAGTGGAATTTAAGATTCGAGCAGAATGCAGACATTATCATGCCGATTCATTCAATGGCGGATGTTGAAACTGCAAAAGTGACCGGCAAAGTCGGCATTTTCCTTGGTGCTCAAAACTGTTCTCCAATCGATGATGAGATTGGTCTTATCGAAGTGATGCGCAAGCAAGGTCTTTTGATCATGCAGCTTACGTACAACAACCAGAGCTTATTGGCGACGGGTTGTTACGAAAAGAACGACACCGGTATCACGCGCTTTGGTAAGCAAGCGATCGAAGAGATGAACCGAGTGGGCATGATCATCGATATGTCTCACAGTGCGGAGCGTTCAACGCTTGAAGCGATTGACCTGTCTTCTCGTCCTATTTGTATCAGCCATGCGAACCCAACGTTTGCTCATGATGCACTGCGAAACAAATCAAACGATGTGATTAAAGCCCTAACCGCACGCGGTGGCTTAATCGGATTCAGCTTATACCCATTCCACCTACCAAACGGCAGCCAATGTACCTTGGAAGACTTCTGCCAAATGGTTGCGACGACAGCCGACATGGTTGGCGTTGAACACCTAGGAATTGGCAGTGACCTATGCTTAAACCAGCCTCAAGCGGTTCTAGAGTGGATGCGAAATGGTCGTTGGTCGAAGGCAATGGACTACGGCGAAGGTTCTGCAAACAACTCAGGTTGGCCAGATGCACTGCCTTGGTTCTGTGGTAGTTCGGGTATGGAAAATATTTATAACGGATTGATGCGTCATGGTTTCAGTGAGTCTGAAGCTGGGCAAGTCTTGGGAGAAAACTGGTTTAACTTCTTGAAAGATGGCCTAGAGCCGCAAAGCAAGGGTTAAGCGTTTCTCACTAGTCATCATCTAATAGGCAGCCTGTTAACAGACGTTCATTTAGTCAGTGCTGCTTTAATCAAATTCATTATTTAAAAGGAACAACGGTCTATTTCGCAACGCGGTAACCCAAACATGGATTAGCCTGCCCAACACAAAAAACAATAGGGCGGGTGTTAAATACACCCTTGTAGTCATCATTCAAATGACAGCTGCAAAGAAACCTCTGGAGTCAGAGTATGTCTGATTTAACCAATAGCGTGAAATCTTCAAACGTAAATGCGGGTCAAGCACACACAACAAGTAATAAAACAAGTAACACAAACCAGTCTGAATCAACTTCAGACAAATTAGGACTTACCAACCCAGCACTCTGGTACAGCGGCGGTTTTATCGCTCTGTTCGTAACGCTTGCTTTATTTGATGGCGAGCTGCTATCAAGCCTAGTAAACACAGGCTTTGCTTGGTCGGTAAAAGTATTCGGTCCTTATTGGCAAATGCTTCTTCTTCTGACTTTTCTTATTGGTCTTGGCCTGGCGGCAGGGCGAACAGGCAAGGTTATCCTAGGTGGTATTGCTAAACCTGAAATGGATGGCTTCCGTTGGATGGCTATCATCTTCTGTACGCTACTTGCGGGTGGCGGTGTATTTTGGGCGGCAGCAGAGCCTATCGCACACTACGTTAATCCACCACCGTTATATGGTGCTCAAGAGAACGCACAGCAAGGTGCAGTGAACGCGTTATCGCAGTCATTCATGCACTGGGGCTTCCTAGCGTGGGCAATTGTGGGCAGCTTAACGTCTATCGTAGTTATGCACCTTCACTATGACAAAGGCTTACCGCTTAAACCTCGTATTCTGCTTTACCCTGTATTAGGTGAAAGAGCACTGAAAGGCCATACAGGCGCACTGATTGATGCATGTTGTATTGTCGCTGTAGCGGCGGGCACCATCGGTCCTATCGGCTTCTTGGGCTTGCAAGTGAGCTACGCGCTGAACGAACTGTTTGGTATTCCAGATGGCTTCACAACACAGCTGATCATCATCTTGTTCGCTATCGTTCTTTACACACTGTCGGCATTAAGTGGTCTTAACCGCGGAATGCAAATGCTAAGCCGTTACAACGTAATTTTGGCGATGGCATTGATGGTTTACATCCTTATCTTTGGCCCAACGAACTTCATCTTCAATGGCTACATCCAAGGTGTAGGCAGCATGATTGATAACTTCATCCCGATGGCAACATATCGTGGTGACGAAGGTTGGTTGAGCTGGTGGACAGTATTCTTCTGGGGTTGGTTCTTAGGTTACGGCCCAATGATGGCAATCTTCATCGCACGTATTTCACGCGGTCGTAGTATTCGCCAATTGGTATCAACCATTAGCTTGATTGCACCGTTTGTTACTTGCTTCTGGTTCACGATTGTTGGCGGCTCTGGTCTTGCGTTCGAAATCGCAGATCCAGGCAGTGTAAGTAAAGCGTTTGAAGGTTTTAACTTACCAGGTGCGCTACTGGCGGTAACTCAGCAGCTACCAATGCCAATGCTTATCTCAATTCTGTTCTTGATCTTAACCACGATCTTCATCGTAACGACCGGTGACTCAATGACTTACACCATCAGTGTGGTGATCAGTGGTGAGACAGAGCCGAATGCAATTATTCGTACCTTCTGGGGTGTGATGATGGGGGTAACAGCGTTAATTCTGATTTCCCTAGGTTCTGGCGGTATTTCAGCGCTGCAATCCTTCATTGTTATTACCGCGGTACCGGTGTCCTTAATCTTGCTGCCATCACTTTGGAATGCGCCTCAAATCGCAATCAAGATGGCAAAAGAGCAAGGTTTTTAGAGAGCAGGTTTTTAAACAAATGGGCTCTTTAAGACAAGAGCTCTGTTAAACAAGAAACTGATCAAATAAGAACAAATCAGCCTTTGAAAGAAGGCTGATGCAAGATTCCGAAAGGAACAGAAAAACCGTACTGGTGAAGATACATCGGGCGGCACGTATTTAGGTCAATCGATCTAGTCAGGACAAATAATAAGGGGTGAGCTCGCTTACCCCAAATAACGTGAAAGCTAACCAACACACTGTAACAACGAATGCTTCAAATGATGGCAACGATCGGTTCTGAATGGCTAGCAAAATCCTATAACTATAAGGTGGTGAGCAAATGGATGCACATCGTTCTACCTACACTGAATCAGCACTACGTGACGCGACTGTCGTCATGGCACCGGAAAGACTAGGTGCAATGCACCAAACACGTATCAGCTTCGTTAGAACTCTGATTCGTAAAATGGCGCAGCAAGAATGGAAAGTGACGAAACATGAGTGGCAATTAGACGCTCAAGGTTTTGGTCATGTCATCTATAAGCTTGCGACGCCAAACCATGTTTATCATTTGGTTGTGTTCTGCGATGAGATTGCAGATGACGAACGAAATGACCGTGTAATTGCTGAAAAGTGGGACGTAACGTTTGCGCTTGTTCTTGGTGATGTTGATGTCGCCCTACTTGAAAGACTTCGTGCGAATGTACCGCTTCAAGAAGCAGGCCGTAATCCAAATAACGTGCTTGTGTTGGCGCGTGCAAACAAAAGCGTACGTGTGTTTGAACATATCGTTAGTCACTTGGCTAAAGGTGTTCAACCAACGCCAAAAGAACTGGCTGAAGTGGGTTACATCCTGCGAACGACAGCGGTATACGGTAATGGCAAATTTGGTATTGCTGACTTTAAAATCTTAGAGAAAAATGAAGATTTTAATCAGTCGTTTAGTGCGCAAATGTGTGCGGTTTATATGCTGCGTGAGTTCAGCCTAGATTGGGTTCATTACCTAGCTGAGCAACAGGGCGGTGAACAAGCGATTACCTTGCATAGAGGATTACAGCGTTACCTTGGTGTTGGTAATGCGACTGGTTTAGGCATGGCGCCATACCTTATTAACCACCCAAGTATTGTCGATCAATGGATGACAACACGTGAGCATGCATTGGCGGACGTGTTGGCTAGTCAGACCGATACGGCGTTGATCGAGCCACTACGTAGATACGTTAAAAAAGCGATTTGTCATTTAGAACAAGTTGTTACCATCAATGAAAACCAACAAGAGTTGAACAAAACCGCTGTTGATGAGTTAAAACACGCAGAACAGTCACTAGAAGCTTCTGTAAACCATTGCGATACATGGTCGCAGTTAGTTGAACAATCTAAGCACATGAGTATGGAAGCCCAAGAAATCCTTATCTCATGCTTGATGGAATTGTACCCAGAATTAGTGGACGCCCATCAAGAGCAAATGAATTGTAGCGAAACACTGTCGCTTCCTAGTGGCAAAAAGATTCAAGACCTATTGGTAGTGTTAGAAGAAAAGTACCGTTGGGCGATCACGACTGACTTTACGAAAGCAGAAAATAACTACTGGTTCTGGTATCGCTCTCAAGACAAAGAAGAGCCAAGGCTCGGTATTCGAGGCGAGGAACTAGGCGAAGAGCGCGAACTGCCGTTGGATATCGGCCGTCAAGCTTACCGTCTGTACCATGCTTTATTGCAATTCGCGCCAGAGCTTTCATTGGCTGAATTCCTTGTTAAACAACCGCAGCATCGTGCCATTGCGCGCCGTGTGTGGACGCTAGGTAACAAGGCGATGGGCGACATTCAAATGAACGTGCTGCACCAAGACTCGCCACCAATGCACTTGCTGCGTTGCAAGCTAGCAATGTTTGGTGCGACTAAGTTTGATCCTCGCTCAGACCGTTGGGTACGAGTGACGTTTTTCCAAGGTGCACCACTACTTGATGAAATTCATCAGGACGAATGGGTGTTCCCACTGTTACCGAGTGAAGCGGAGATGGCTGACTCAAATAAAGTTCCTACACATATCAACGCTCAACATGGAGGTAAATCGTTATGATCGTTTCTCACAATGAATTGGTAGCGGCCGTTAATAAAGCCTTTTTGGGTATGCGTCGTACATGTGGTGAAGCCGATGTGATAGCGAACATGGTGGCAGATTTACAAATGGTTGGCTTGGATGGTGTTCGTCATTTTAACAATGCGAGCAACTTTATGGGCCTAGAAGACGATTGCCCTGTAGACATCCAAGTGACAAGCGACAACACAGTTGAAGTGGACCTGCACAAGGCGAGCTTAGCGTGTCATCTTCCTGTGGTTATGGATTACGCCATTGAAAAAATGGTCGGCAAAAAGACACTGAAAATCGAGCTAAACAACTGCCATAACCGTTGGTTAGCGTACAGTGAGCTTGTGAAACTGGCAGCGAAAGGCATCGCGTGTACCGCACGTTGGGATAATGGCTCAAACCCTAAGAGCACCTTGTATGTGCTTAACCGTGGTTGCGTTGCACCAGAACTGTTTTTATCAGATTTGCCACTGACATCGGACGAACATATCCACAATATGACCATCGAACTTTCCGTCCAGGATTTCGATATCGAACGTTTGTCAGATGGCTACCAAACACACATTGAGTCGGAAGCGCTTTTTAAAACTCAAGAGAAAGCGTGGAACGATGGCATTGAAGTTGATGAGGCAGAGTGGGGCGCGTTGAAAGAAACCGCAACGGCCATTCTTGTCGAAAGCAGCCAACGCTCGATTCAAGGTGCAGGGGAGCTAACGACTTCATAATTTAGTGCTTAGTGCTTAGTGCTTAGTGCATCGATAGCATAATTGATAACACACGCTACAACAGATAAAACCAAAGAGCTTAACGTATCCTCACCTCGTTAAGCTCTTTTTATTTGTCTCCCGTTTTCATCATTCCTCTCAATAGACCGCCTCTTAAACCTCCTGTTTTGAAACAAGTTGTTACGCGTATAAAGCTAATTGGGCGATTTAATGAAGTACCTTCACATTCAGGCTCAACAAACGGTTTCATTTACAAGCTAGTATGCGTATCTTGCTAACTAGGGTGCCAAAGGGCACCGTTTTAATTCGTACCGATGACTTTAGAATCAGATAAAAAGGAATGAAGCGTGCAAGCTAACTTTATTGATGGAACCACCCTGTATCGTCAGCACTCGTTTGAGTTGCCACTTGATTATCAAGCCAAAGATGGACAACAGATCCAAGTCTTCGCACGTGAGCTGGTTGATCTCGCTAAAGATGGGCAAAAACTGCCGTGGTTGATCTACTTTCAAGGCGGCCCAGGTTTTCCTTCTCCACGCGTGAGTGGTCAATCGGGTTGGCTAAAGCGTGCATTACAAAACTACCGTGTTCTGCTGCTAGACCAACGTGGTACAGGCAACAGCACGGTTATCAGCCATGAAACCTTGGCGCATTTGTCTCCAGAACAACAAGTTGAGTACTTAACGCATTTCAGAGCGGACAACATCGTTCGTGATGCGGAAGCGATTCGTGAGCAGTTCGGTATTAAGCAATGGTCGACGATTGGCCAAAGCTTTGGTGGCTTCTGCACACTGAGCTATTTGTCACTGTTCCCACAGAGCTTACAACGTTGTTATGTGACGGGCGGTATTCCGTCTATCGAGCGAGAAGCTGACGATGTTTATCGTGCGACTTACAAGCGTGTAGAAGACAAAAACAGAGCTTTCTTTGCTCAGTTCCCACAAGCGCAAGCCACGTGCCGCGAGATCTCTGATTACCTGCTTAACAACGACGTAAGACTGCCAAACGGACAGGTGTTCACGGTTGAGCAATTTCAACTTATTGGCATTAACCTTGGTGGCGGTGAAGCGAACCTTCCTATGTACTTCACTCTGGAAAGTGCTTTTGTTGAAGTGAACGGCAACAGACAGCTGAGCTACAGCTTCCTAAACCAAATGCAGCAAGAGCAGGGTTACTTAACTAACCCAATTTACGCAATCTTGCATGAATCGATTTACTGTCAAGGTACAGCGTCTAACTGGTCTGCACATCGAGTTCGTGAGCAGTACCCACACTTCAACTACCAATCGGGCAGTGAGTTCTGGTTTACCGGAGAAATGGTCTACCCATGGATGTTCGATCAACTAGAAACGTTGAAGCCATTGCGTGAAGCAGCCAATCTATTAGCTGAAAAAGCCGATTGGGGTACTTTGTACAACGCTGAGCAGCTGAGCAAGAATACGGTTCCGATGGCGTGTGCGGTTTACGCAGATGACATGTACGTAGAGCTGGATTACACCCGCGAAACACTGGCTAATATTCCAAACTCGAAAGCGTGGATTACCAACGAGTATGAGCACAATGGTTTGAGAGTGGATGGTGAACGAATCGTCGATAAGCTAATGGCGATGGTTGATGCATTAGAAAACTTGCCAAAATAATCAACTTCTCTGCGTAGGTTATCTAGGTTAGAAGCTATCTACGTTAGAAGCTCTTTACGTTAGAGACAAGGCACGCCAGAAACAAGAAAACGCTGCATCCGTGCAGCGTTTTTTTTATGCCATCGAACTATTCGATTTAAGGAACTAGGAGGGGTAGCCCTTGAAGCCATTAAGGTTGGATGACGATATCTTGATTTTCAGTGGTCGATAAGCTGGCGCGGTTCTGTTCGATAAGCTGAGCCGCATAAGAGGGAGTCACAGCTTGAATTTCGCCTTTTGAACGAATCGTTAATGCTTCCCACGCATGATCACGGTATTTGCCTGTCTGTGTATATTCAATAAGTACTCTCATGATTCTTCCATCCGATGTGTGGTTAACGTGCTACTAACATTAGCGCCATTATTGTGGTTACACACCTGTTAAAAATGGAACATAAGATTAACCAAATGAGAATGCGTGTAACTTGAAAAACAGACCTAATTGCACTTATCTTACTTAACCGTATTTGTCGCAATTAACAGCATTTATCGTAACCAACCTTACTTATCGTAAATAATGTCCATAAAAAAACGCTGCACGATGGCAGCGTTAAAGTTGAGATAGGTTGAAGATTGCTTAGCTGTTTTCTAAGCCAACAATCTTGCGTGCAGACATCACTGCACTATCCAAATCGGTCAATCTACCAGCACTTGCTGGACCAAGAACTGATGAATACAAAGCCAACTGCTTCTCAAATGATAAATCTAATTGGTTATATAGATTTTGGCGGATTTGAGCGTGTTGCTGTGGCTTTGCGCTCGATAGGCCTTCCAACGTATCGTAGATGAGTGTAGTTGTATCCATAACTGTCCTTAGTACATCTTTAGAAAATTTTGCATATTATGCACTTGGTGTCATCTTTGTTCTGCGACATTGATCGCATTATGTGCAGCTCTGCTTAATTGTGTAATCAGTTAGTTACAATTGTGTTGTACGGCAAAGCATCGAAAATTCGCGTTTGGGCAAAAGAAAAGGAGACACAGTGGTCTCCTTTTGGTTTGTTAGGCAAAGATAAAAGTTACGTACTGTCCGCTGCTTATTGAGCCAATCGGCTACGCACAGCTACTATCGTATGTTAATGTTCTTATCTCGATTTTCGTACATTTCAGGCGTGGTGTGTAATCCACCCGCATAACCTGCTGCTTCAAGTGTTTCTCTTACCTCTCGAACATGCTCAGCCGTGACCGGTTCATTTCGGGCGCCAAGGTTTAAACGCACAAACGTGATTAACTCAGCTAAGCGTTGATCCGACAATACATCCTCGAAACTTGCCATCGGCATGAAGTTTCGATCTTTGTCGAGATAGGTGGGTTGCAAGCCGCGCACCGTTACCGCAATGGTATTGAATGGGTCGCTGTGCATGATAATGCCATTATTCAACAGAGTAGGGGCGATTGGGTCGCGGCCTTTACCATCGTCACCATGACACGCCCCACAAGTTTGACGATACGTGGTGTAGATTTCACTGGCATACGCAGCTTCATCAAACCCTTTAGGCTGTAACGGAACGGCATCACTGGCAATGGTGTTGTTGATGTCCCCACTGAGTAGGTAATAGGACATCGACTCAATATCTTCACGTGTCATCAAACTTAGGCTGTTTTTCACTACATCAGCCATACCCGCAAAAGCGGTGCCTTTGTCTGAATGTCCGGTGTGTAAAAAGTCGGTAAGTGTTGCTTCATCCCAACCATCGACATAGAGCTCATTAGCTGTGATATCAGGCGCGTTCCAACCGTCAATCAAGTTACCTTGGAAAATACGTTCTGGTATCAGTGCTTGGGCAATGTTTCGTGGCGTATGGCACTCCGAACAGTGACCAAGTCCTGCGACCCAATACTTGCCTTGTTGCCACTTATCGACATTCTCAATTTCTCCTTTAAGCTCCTCTGGTACTTCGTAATCAATAGGGTCGGTATCCATGAATACGATGTTCCAGCCAAGCAAACCTAAGCGAATATTGGATGGAAACATCATGCTGTTGTCATCGTTGCGTCGCGGCACGGCGGTGATTGACTGCATGTATTCCCATAAATCGACCATGTCTTGGTCGGTGAGGTATTGATAAGAGGTGTAAGGCATTGCTGGGTACAGGTAACCATTCTTACCTTTACCTGCAACTAACGCAGCTCGGAAATCATCAAAGTCATAAGTCCCAATCCCTTCGGTGGTATGTGGCGTTATGTTAGTTGAATACACGGTACCGAAAGGGGTGACAAAGGGCAGGCCGCCAGCAAAGGGTTCGCCACCTTCTGCACTATGACAAGCCACACAGTCACCGGCGTAAGCGAGATATTCTCCGCGCTCAACAGATGATGCTTTCAAACTCGCGAGCCTTTGTTGCTCCACTTCACCAGCGTGTCGGATATAAGCCCCAAGCGCGAGTATCTCGTTCTCGGTGAGCTGCTCATCAAACGCAGGCATTAGATTGTTCAAACCGTAATTGATGGTGTGCTGAATCTCTTCAATACTGCCGCCATGAAGCCAGATATCATCGGAAAGATCAGGTACACCAATCGCTGGATTAGCGACAGCACCATCGGCATGACAAGACGAACAGTATTGGACGAACAAGGTTTTACCGAGCTCGACTTTAATCTCCGGCACATCGGTATGACGTTGGTTGAGGGACGCTAGATAGTAGGAGACTTTTGCCACCTCATCTGGGCGCATGATTTCACTCCAACCCGGCATAGCACCGTTCCGGCCTTTGGCGATCGAATGAATCACAGCTTCATCACTGCCACCATAAAGCCACTCTTGGTCTATCAGGTTAGGGAAGTGCTTCTGACCTTGCGCATTATCTCGGTGACAAGCAGCACAGTGAGTTTGGAACAGAACTCTACCGCTGTTCACGATCTCTGGGACGGCAGCTAGTCCTTCTAACGTGGTTTCACTGGTTTGTGCAAATTGCTCATTGAGAGTGGTGGATGGTGAACTGAGCTTATCATCGCTTTGTTCCCAATCGACTAACCCTTCCCATTCGCCAAGCCCGGGATAGAGCACCAAATAGCCTGCAGACAAAAGAAATGCGACTGCATAACTGACAAATAACAGCTTAGGTGGAGGCGCATCTTTCTCTTCAATACCATCAAAGGTGCCAATGGTGTGGTCGTGATCGGCCTTGTGATTGCTACGCCAGTATTTAACGACAACAGACACCATCAGAACAAAGAATATTAAGGTTAATAGTACCGCCCATAGATTCCAGAATGTGCTCATTGTGATACCTCCTGTGACGTATCTTTACCCAGGCTTTGTAAATAGCGAATCAGCGCTTCACCTTTGGTTTTACCTCTTACTTGCAAACGGGCGTCACCAATTTCTTGATCGGTATAAGGCACACCTAAGGTACGTAACACTTCCATTTTGGCGCTAATATCATCGCCAGTCAGAGTCTGCTCAAATAGCCACGGGTAAGACGGCATGATCGAGGTCGGTACGACTTTTCGAGGATCAATTAAGTGAATAACATGCCATTGGTCAGAATACTTTCTACCTAAGTTAGTGAGGTCAGGGCCAGTACGTTTAGAGCCCCACAAGTTAGGAAACTCATAGATATCGTCTGCTTCTTGGTTGGGACGGCCATTACGTTTCACTTCTGGCTCTAGAGGGCGAACCATTTGTGTGTGACAAACATGGCAGCCTTCACTGATGTAGATGTCTCGGCCTGCTAACTCTATCGGTGTGAGTGGCATCGCTAAGCTGCCTTTGGCAATATCATCGCCACGGACAATGCTTGGCACTACCCAGACCAACAAAGAGAAGGAGGCCACGACAACAGTGGTCAAAATTAAAATGACGATTGAATGTGTGAAGTCTTTACTCATCATTTAAGCCCCCTCATTAACGGTGTGTTTAGCATCATGTACGGCGGGCATACGAACCGTTTTGTACAAGTTGAAAGCCATTAAGAACAATCCAAGTACAAACAGCGCACCACCAAAGAAACGCATGAATAGCCAAGGTGCTTTAAAATCCATAGCTTCTACAAAACTGTAAATCAGTTCGCCATTTTCATTTTGAGCGAGCCACATATAACCCTCGCCGATGCCTGCGATCCAAAGTGCAATCGCATAGATGGCGACGCCAGCATGAGCAAGCCAAAAGTGCCATTTAATCAGTCGTCGTGACCAAAGATCGGTTTGGCCCCATAAGCGTGGAATGAAGTAGTAAAAAACCGCTATCCCTGACATCCCAACCCATCCGAGAGCCGCGGAATGTACGTGTCCGATGATCCATTCGGTGTTGTGTGCCACCATGTTAAACCAGCGAATGGCGAGTAGCGGACCTTCGAATGTCGCCAAGCAGTAGTAAAGAATCGCTGAGAAAAAGAATAAAAGAATGTAGTCGGACTTCAGCTTTTCTTTGTTTTGTAGGAGGGTCATTGCGCTATTAAACGCACCCGCCCAAGAAGGGAGCCACAGGATCAATGACATCACGATGCCGATGTTCTGAATCCAGATAGGAACGGAAGAATAAACCAAATGGTGCGTTCCGGCCCACGTGTAAAAGCCGACCAAGCCCCAGAAATGGATCACAGACAAACGGTACGAATAGATAGGTCGATCCGCCGCTTTAGGTATGAAATAGTAGTTCATACCAATCACACCAGCGGTCAGCAAGAAGCCGACGGCATTATGTCCCCACCACCATTGAACAATCGCATCTTGAGCGCCTGCAAACACAGAGTAGGACTTCATCGCCAACACAGGCATCGCGAGGTTGTTCACGATGAAAATCATTGCAACGACGATGATGAAAGCAGCAAAGAACCAGTTAGCCACGAAGATATGGCTGACCTTACGCTTAGCAAGGGTGCCAAAGAACAACACCGCATACAGCACCCAAACTAGCACAATCATCAAGTCGATTGGCCATTCAAGCTCCGCATACTCTTTTGAGCTGGTGTGGCCTGCGGGTAAGGAAATGACCGCAAGTAACAAGATGAATTGCCAGCCCCAAAATACCATCCATGAAAGGCTTTTATTGAACAAGTCACAATGGCCTGTTCGCTGGGCAATGTATAAAGACGTCCCCATCAAGATATTCACGACGAAGCCGTAAATTACTCCAGAGGTATGTAGCGGACGCAGTCGACCAAATTGGAAATATTGAGAATCAAAGTTTAAGACTGGCCAATATAATTGCGCGGCGAGAATCACGCCGATGATCATACCTACAATCGCCCACACTAAGGAGGCGATGATGAAGTACTTCACGACCTTAATGCTGTATTGCGTTGTCACTTGTTCCATAACAAGGCTCCTTGCCTAGATATTTTGAATCGCTGACTTAATTTGAATCTCTGAGCGAGCTTGCTTCGTTGCCGAGCACTGAATAGAAATAGGAAATGTCACGGATGTCTTGATCTGAGAGCGTGTCTGCTTGTTGCTGCATGAGAATCGCTAAACCACTGGTTCTTTCTCGAGTCTGATAATCTTTCAGTGAGGAGATGAGATATCCCACTTTTTGACCGCGAAGGTTCGGGTAGGGATCTTGTGTTGAGATGCCATCAGCGCCATGACAGGTCATGCACACTTTGGCTTTTTGTTTACCTAACTCGAATTGTTCTTGGTTAACTTCAGCAGAAACAGGAAACACGACCAGCGTCATTACTAGGGTAGAAAGTGTCGCCATGGGGTTAAATTTTTTTATATTCAAACTCATTCTCGGTTCCCTTGATTATGAAATGAGTAAGCTTTTTAAGATCAACGCACGAGATCAACTGGTGAAGTAGAAACGACTGGAACTCGTTATTAGGTCTCTTAAAGCTGCTTACGTTCGATTAAAGGTTATGCATCAACCAGCATTCTCGCTACTTACTTACTCATATTTATTGTTAATTTTGTTGTTTGATACGTATTCATAGGGGTTATTGGATTACTTCTAACGTTCAAAATATGTGTTTTTATCGCTAGACGGTCGAGAGGTAATGTTCAGGCGGCAGCACTATTGAGCCATTGTGGAGGTCGAAGGACTAAAGGAAAGGGAGACAGAGAGCTTGATAACACTTGGTGGATGCTGGGGGCTTGGCACAAAGTGATACCGTTCAATCCGAATGGCATCGATACGAGTTAAATGGTCATTTTAGGCTAGACTCAAATTAGTTACCTTTTTAAATGGAGTTTAGAATGAGAACTGTATTCCTGTTTGTGCTCTGGTTTTGCTCGTTTTCGATTTTTGCAGCCTCAGAGTTAACTGTGTTCGACCACTCCGGAAAAAAGCATGCGTTAAGTAGAGAACAACTCCTAACACTTCCTCAGACAGAAATTACCACCATCTTGCCATGGGTTGAGGGTCTGACCGTTTATAGCGGTGTGACGTTGCAAACAGTGCTTGAAAATATGGATCTACCCATATCACCGCAAGTCACTTTCGTGGCATTGAATGACTACAAAATTGCCGTGCCTAAAGAAGATTTCGATACCTATGAACCCATTATTGCGATCAAAAAGAATGGTGAGTTTATGTCTGTGAGACAGAAAGGCCCTTATTGGTTGATATATCCAATCTCTGCCAACCCTGAGACCAATACCCCTGATTTCCATGCCAAAATGATTTGGCAGATTCGTGATATTCACCTGTAGAGGCTAATTATGAAGAAGCTGTTGTCTATGGCGGCAATCAAAGTTGTTGTTTTGTCTTTGGCCGTGGTTGTTCTATCCGTCAATGTCTACAGTGTTACTCGAATTAATGACATCAACAAGAGTTTTTCTAACCGCCAAAATGAGGCTACTTGGTTTGTTTTTCAACTCGTCAAAGAGTATGCAAACTTCTTGATGGTTAGCCACGCAAAGACGATCGATTATGATGAACTGTGGTTGGCTTATGACATTACTTGGAGTCGCTTTGATATTCTGATCAACAGCACTGAATCGTCCAATTTTATTCGCTCAGCAAACTTTAAGCCGTACTTTACCGCAGAGTTTGAAAAATTTAAGTCGTTAGAGTCGTCAATCAAGTTGGTCAGTACAGGGCAATTACCTAAAGAATCCCTACAGAAGAAAGTCGATATTTGCTACACCACCTTGGTCGAGTTCATTAACGAAAAATTTCGATTACAAAGTCCTGTCATTGAAGAAAATACGTCCATGGTAGGAAAATTTGTTGTTGTTCACCAAATCAGCAGTGCCTTCCTTGTCTTGGTTTTGTTGATGACGGGCACCATTTTCTATCTCGACTTTGCCATCAAACGAAAACTTCATTCTACCGACTTCATTACCGGTTTTCGTAATCGAGTCTCTTTAATGAAATTTGTTAAGAACAGTTATCCAACAAACAATAACTTTGATCTCTACTTTGTACGAATCAGAAACCTCAATGAGATTAACCAAAAGTACGGTCTGGAATATGGTGACTTGGTGGTGAGCTCAGCTGCTAAGTCCCTGACGGCAAAGGTTCCGGAAAGTACCATCTCGTTTCGTAGCAGTGGCAGCCAGTTTCTATTCTTCATTCCTGAGCACTTGTACACAAGTGATGAGATACAGGAAAAGTTCAATGACGTGCTCAAGGATTATATCTCGGCGGGCAATTTAGAGTTGATGATTGATGCTGTAGTCAGGCATAAGAAGAATATCAGCTCTAAAGATATGATGGAGCTATTAACGACAATGCAGAGCTAATCCCCGCATTAGCCAAAAGTCAGAACGTTACGTTTAGTTGCTTTCCGCTCACCACGCTCCCGATTCATTAACATGGCTTTTTCCATCCTTTATTTGCCTCATCATTCAATGCTGAACCCACGTAGAGCTCCGATACTTATTGTCGGAGGACAATATAGTTTGATCTGAAATGTGCCTCTTTCAAGCTCCCCATAACGGTATGACCACTAACATTTGATCATTTTGAGGCGCGTTGCTAGCAACAAGACTTTGAGATATGACAGTAAAGATTGATCAATTCCTGAAACGTTTTTGGACATAAGCGTGTTACGTACTTCATATTACAGTGTGAAATCGCATAACGTCAGCTACTGTTAAAGCCCTTCAATTGCGTACAAAGTCATGGCCAATTTGACTAATCTACTACATTTTGGGGGGCAAAATGATACAGATTGAAAGTCGGCTAGTTAGGGGAGGTCGAATTTCTGCTTGGTTTTTTCAGCAGCAGCCTTTATTAAGTCTAAGTTAGGGTCTTCCACTACGTCTGGGTATACGAACTTTTCATTGACCTTGTATTCATTTTCCAATTTTTCAAGAATCTTAGGTTTTAGCTCTTTATTGATAACAAAGACTTTATTGAATCCATCATTGCATTTACTTGTGTGCATAATTCGATCAAAAGGAACATCATCACAATGGTATACAAAGACACCTTTTTGGTTGTAGATTCTTGCAGAGTACTTAACCTCATCAAGCTCAATTCTAGGAGTGACAGTTTTAGAACTCTCTTTGTCAATAGTTGTGAACATATTGAACATCATTTCATCTGTCTCAGCTTCTGTCAGGACTCGGTTTTCTGTAGGGTGTTTAAAGTAGCCCATTGGCATTGTTTGATTGCTCGGCATCATCGCTTTTACATGCCAAAGAATATCGCTCACGTACAAAGTGCAATCTTTGTCAGTGAACCACTCTTTTTCGTCAAGACACGCAAAAAATAGAGATATCTTAGGGTCGGCAGAAAAATCTATGAGATTTGTTGGTAGACCATAGTGTTGAGCTAGGTAAGCAATCGAGTTAAAAGACAGCTCTTTGCTACCAAGTTCACGTAAGCACTTGTAAAAGTAGTCGAGAATTTCAAATGAAAATTCTTTATATTGCTGCTTATCAACTTCAGGTAGGGACATTGTTACTCCAATGCCAACCTGTTGTTCACTCCAGTTCAAAGAGTCTTTGTTATCTTGCAAATATTGGCGGTAAAAAGATGAGATACAAATAAAGTCAGCGCTTGGCATACCTCGGAAATATACATACTCTGGAAAGTGTGCTTTTAGGACGTGCTGCTCAAGCTCTTCCATTGTGTCAATTCGTTGCTCATACCATTTTCGGTGTGGGAAAGTGGGAAAGTGGGAAACATATTTATCCTCTTCTTAGGCTGCGGGAGCTAAATTGAGATCTGGGAATGCTTTGTTTACTGCTTGCATTGATGGTGCTAATTACAAGCGAAACTATTCTGTGTCAGCTATCAAAAAGCCACCGTCGTGGGTGGCAATAGTTAAGGAACTATACTTCTAGATACTATACTGCTATAAAAATTTGAAACTATTAGAGATGTAAGTAAGTGTGATATCGTACTGTCGTAACTCATTTCGGGGCAAAACGTACCAGAGCCTCAGTCAGCAAGGTTCTGGACATAAACGTGTTATTGAATACTCTAAATTAGCATCTCATGGATAAATTCCGGTATTGTAAGTCTCCAATCAAGTGGCCAAATTCATTCTGTCACTAAACTTACCTCTAACATGGGCGTGTTTTCAGGTAATAGCGTAAAAGAAGAACCACCGACCAAGGCGGTGGTTTAGGAAAAAATAAAAAATCCGAAAGGAGCTTTATTCTAAAGTTTTCACTAACTCAACAGTTTGCTTTTCGTGTGCAGAATTAACATTGCTAGTACTCTTTTCCTGTTGTTCTGTTCCAGTGACGATAACGCCTTTTAGCTTGTTTTCAGTATTAGTAAGAGCTTCGGTTGTCTTTTGTGTATCAGCAACGATAGAGTCCCAAAACGATAAAGGACTTTTTAGGCTGTACATTCCCCAAACAAAGAATAATAACGCTAGTAGGACTATTGCTGTTGATACATAAACTCGCCGTTGCTTCGCTTTAGATTCAACCTGAGATAGTGAATTACATTCCCTTATTTCATCAAGCTCCCCATCACCTATATAGTATGTATATCTATCAACCAGTTCATTCAATTGAGTTCGCGCCAGCTCAGCGTTTGACACTATTTCTTTGCGTATCCAATGAAGATTTAATAATCCTCCCATAATGAAAATGGTGGATAAAGCGGCAATTTCAAAATTAAACACATTCTCTACTTTTCCTTTATCTATACCTGTAAAGACAATAATCGTGAAAAAGTAGGAGAGTGTAAGTATTAGTACATTTCTCGCCGAAGAGATACTGTCAGAAATCTTATCGCCGATTTTAGCTGTTGTTTCGTAAAGAAAATCAGATAGTTTCGATGTTACTTCTACATATTGCTCAAAATTATCAGTGATATAGACCTTATAGTTGGACTCCAAAATATCAAACACATAGCGTTTGAACGAGTCCCTAACATGCTGATGTTGAGCGATTACGTGATTTATAATGCTAACTCGCGTTGGGTGCCGTTCGTCGCAGTAACCCCACAAGTACATGTCGTAAATAACTTGCCCATAGCTATGATAAAACTCAATTTCTTCGTTCGCTAAGTCTAGTGTTTTACCTCCATCGAATACAAAACTAAGCCTATCTAATGCACATTTTCGACATAACACGGCAAGTGATGCCAAAGTTCTAAGTTTAAGTATTTAGTCAAATAATAAAGTATCGCTGAAGAACTTGTTATTAAGGTCACTCAAGTACTCTACGTAGCAACTTTCGATATCAATCACGTCATGCAGTGCACGCGTCTTGTTCGATAGGATATGGCTGTCTCCGCATGTGAATGATATATCTGATATATCTGCGTCAAAATTTACGTGCCTGATACCGTCATACCTATTCTTCAAAGTAGCTAGAATAAACTTAAATTGAAGCGTCATTTTTTTCGACTCAAGGTATGCTAGAAAATGTTCACTTGAGTAGACTTGCAAGACGCGGTCTGGGTTATCTTTTGTTGCGACAAGCTTTACCGCCACATTGGATCTATCGGTTTCATATTGAAATATCTCCAAAGTGCATACCTCAGTTTTAGCGAGTGCATGATCGTCAAGCGTGAAAGATTCTTCTTCTTCACCAAGATGGAAGACCGTCACGTTGTAGTTGGCTGAGTGATTGCTTGCACTCAGCACAGTATCAGAAAAGCTATTAAAGTGATTGACCCAATCTTGTTCATCTAATGTTAACGTACAAGAAAAAGTGTTCTCATCTTCAAAAAATTGAACTGTCATCTTAATCAAGTTCTTTTCTATTGAATCGCCCGCGTGGAGAATTGTTTTCAATCATTATGTAATCTTTATCATTATGAGTGACTTCATAGATGATATCGTTGGTGCTACCTTGAATAACCAGAGTGACACCCGCGTTCACAGTAATGGTCTCTTTAATCTTCTTTTTAATATACGTTTTGTCAATTTCAAATGAGCCGTCAAATTCTTTCGTTCTTTTCGCTTCACGTAGGTTCGAAACAAAGTCTTCAACTGTGAATCCTTCTGTCAAAGGAGTGTATGCGTCAATAGTCTCATCGATGAACTCATCAAAATTGAAGACTTCCTTAGTGTTGAAGTAAGAATTGACACAGTCTTTTAAACCAAAGAAGTCAGCTTCAGATACTTTTTTCACTTTACTCCGAAGCAAGCGGCCAACTAAGTCAAAAACTTCCTTAGTATTGGTTTCGTTGTTTCGTAGCGGTGTAGCGTCCAAGAAATCGGTATGCCAAAAAAACGAAATAGCACCATTTTTGTCCGTTAAGTAAATTGCGTCTTGAAAAGATTCATCCTGATTGATATTCACCAAACAAGATTTCAAAATCGCTTTGTCTTCAGGCAGGCCCGACTTTAGTCTGTATGTTTTCTCTTCAAAATACTTCTTAAAGTCAAGCTTCGTAAGTAAGTAGCAATGCCGTTGGTCTGTTTTTAGTTTGGCAATAATGAATGAACCATCCGATGTTTTGAAACGAGATTTCTCTTCTGCTTCATAAAGGTGATCGGCGATATTAGTTGAGTATAAGTCAGGGGCGCCCAAGAGTGATCTAAGTTCAGACTCCACATAAGCTTCATCATTAAAAGTGTAAGCTCTAGAAGAGTTACTATTCATCGTCTCCTGAGACAGTTTGATAAGAAACGATAGTCAGTCGGCGTTTTGAGATAAATCGATATCACTTTTTTTATAGCCAACTCCATGCTCTAAGTCGTATATACGTAACGTCTCAATTGGGTTTCCTTGGGGTGTTTCTGACTCGGTAGTTGATACCCAAATACCTTCACTCATAAATAATTGTCCTGAATATTTTTGTTAGAATTTAACAGAATGTGATATCAAAAACATCGTAAATTTATGCACTCAGTGATATAGCTATTATTTTTATATGGAAGTAGTAAGATTCATCTAGATGACTTTCCCTGTATTGTTTAACGGGATACTGGCGGCAGGTGTTGACTAGATTTACTATCTGAATGGATAACTTTTAGTAGAGCAACTGTACATTAACAAGAACGTGAATGAATGTTGGCTCTACCTTAAAATGGGGCAAAAGTGTTTTAGCTGACCTGCTCCCGTCTGACTACATACAGCCAAAAATCGATCAATCTTTATTGGAACTGATCAAACTTTGTCATCCGACACTTATTAAGGCAGTGAAGGTTGCTTACTTGTGACTATTAATAATGATTCCGTGCAATGACTCGTTTTAAGCACTCGATCTGGTAACGGATTTCGGATTTAAAATCGCTTGAGGGTTATGGTTTCGAACAAAGTCGATGAATTCCAGATAAGTGAGTGGCTGACTGAAGAAGTAGCCTTGTATTAGGTCACAGTTCGCTTTTCTGAGGTAGTGATACTGCTCTATAGATTCAACACCTTCACCGACGACTAACGTGTCACAAGAGTGGCCTAAGTTAACCATTGATTCGACCATCTTACGGTCGGCTTTGTCGTCTACCATGTTATCAATAAAGCTTTTATCAATTTTGAGCTCATCTACAGGGTAGTGAAGAAGCTGATTAAACGCTGTATAGCCTGTACCAAAATCGTCGAGGGAAACCTTTAAACCTAAGCTTCTGAGGCTCTCGATAGTCTGTACTGTGAGCTTGGTACTTTTCACATAACTGGTTTCGGTTATTTCTATAATAATATTGCCAGGTGGCACTTTATAACGTTCGAGTACTTTACGGATGTTGTCGGCAAAATTACGGTTGTAGAGCTCCATCGCCGAAATATTAATCGACAGAGTGCCATTGTACTTATGAAGTTCTGAAAGCTCTTTATAGCTTTTGATAGCGGTGCTAATGACCCACATATCTAGCCTGGCAATAAGGTTACTCTTTTCTGCAACTGGGATAAATTCTTCTGGGCCCGCATCGATATCAAATAAAGCTGGGCAACGAATCAGGCACTCTGCGCCATCTATCTGAAGTGTCTTGGCGTTAAAAATCGGCATAAAGCGAAGTTCAAAGTTATCACTTTCGCAGCACTCTAAGAGTCTTTTCTCTACAACGTCATGTCGTTCCAAGGTATGTAACAACTCTTCACCGTAAACAATGCGACTTTCCCCATCGCTATGAGACTTCGCGTTAGCCAACATTTCATCGATGCATCGGTGCCAAATATTTTCGAATTTGGGTGTGTCGAGCGGCAAAACGCCTGTTGCGAGCGATAGTCGGAACCCATAGTAGTCAAGGAATGTAGTGCCCGTCAGTGTATTGTTGATGTTCTCAATTTCTTCGTTGATCAGTTGATGCTTATCCGTCTCTAAAATCGCAATAAACTGGTTTCCTCCCAGTCTTGCTAAAGAGTAATCACTGCAACTAAAGCCCAAAGATGATTGCTGGTTTTGTAGCGTTTCTTTCAGTGCTTTGGCCAAGCTTATCAGTACATTATCACCAACTTTTGCACCATAGAGATCGTTGATTTTACGAAAGTCGATGATGTCCCAACAAACGACATAGCAGTGTGGGTTCATTGAGCTTTTTAAGCGTACATCTAGGTGTCTGATGAAAGAGCGGCGATTGGCTAACTTGGTGAGTTGGTCGAATTCAGCTTCGAATTTCAATTCCGTTAATGAGTCGATGTAAGCGTTTTTCAATCCATCAATTTCACTCTGTCCTGATGAACGTTTGAAGTATCTAAGTTTGAGCCCACCGATCGATATCTCTTGCAGTAAGTCTTTAAGCGGGCGCACAAGTTGGTAACGCACCACTAAATGTACGATTAACATGATCGTAAAGAGAGTACCAAAGCCACCCAACAAGGTTTGTTTAGCGATGATGGCTTTCTCATGGTTGAACTTTTGTTCTCGAATATTTACTTGCGCGATGAGATGTCGGCTGGTCATCTGCACATTGATATTATCTTGGGTTTGCTCAATTGATTTGATAACGAATTGGGTATTTTCGATGTTGGCAGCGTCTGAGGATGGCTCGATTAAGAACTGAATATTGTCATCGTCATTGTATTTGATTAATAAGCTAGAGAGTTGTATCAGAGGTCCGTCAGCAATCAAGATGTAGCGATCTAAACTGTTACTTGCACGTTTATCTTGAGGAAGGAGGTAAGGGTCAATTGCCGCAACATACGAATATCTGAGCTCGCCACTAATCGAGATATAAGAGAAGCCTTCGTAGGAGAGTTCCTTCTTGCTGATTAACGAGGTGTATATGTCGAAGACTCTTTCATAAATCTTGTCAGGGATTTTTAGCCCCTCGAAAGGATCGGTTCTGAGAGTCGAAAGCGTTAATTTGAACTTAGGGTCCACGATATAAACATTGCGTTGTCCAAATTGATTGACGTGATTCTGGCTTAATACACGAAGTACTCGTTTCTCCAATAGCGATAGAGTCGTGTAGTCGCCTGGGTTTTGAATATAGCGAAGAAACTGCAACGAAGACCCAATATCTTTGACCAGTAAGGATAAGCCGAGTTGCTCATACTCTGCAGCGACTAAAGCGGTATTCACATCAGATTGCACTTTGTCTAGGTACATATGCTTAGCGTGATTTGACGCGAAGTTGTATGACACGATTCCTGCGATCAGAAAGACCAACAGTAGCGTGGGTAAAAGTACGAAATAGAGCTTCTTCAAAACGGGCATGAGTTATCTCAAACTGTCGACAATACGATTGCGAATTTGAATGCTACTCGGTTCTAACGGCTGATAAAGGTAGCTGCGATCTAATACTGCTTTACTCGGGAAAAGCTCGGGATCGTTTTGATACTCCTGAGAAGTGAGTGCTTTTGCTTTTGAACTTGGTGTTGCAAACCATGAATCCATTGCGTTTTGAGCGGCTATTTCAGGTTGCGATAGGAAGGAGAGGATAGTGGTTGCCTGTGGAGATAACTCTCCGTTGTTAATTGCAGCCATACACTCTAACCATAAGGTCGTTCCTTCTTGAGGCACTGCGTAGGCCCAAAATGCTTCAGGTTCGGCATCATTAAGCACATAGCTGTCACCTGAATATCCGTAGGCGAGGTCGATATTGGCTAGACGCTCAAGCTGGTGGATGTGGTCGATGACATACTCATTGCTTTCAAGATGTGGTTTTTGCAGTTGTAGCGTTTTGTACGCAACACGAAGTTCTTGTTCATTATTAGTAAATGGGTCAAATCGATTGACCAATAACGCCGTGCTTACCAAGTCGGTGGGGTCGTAGTACATACTTATACGGCCACTGACTTTCGAGTCGGGTTCAAGAATCGCCATCCAAGATTCTGGGGCGGAGACTTTATCACTGCGATAAAGAATACCGGATGTTCCCCACGCGTAAGGAATTCCATACTCACCACACCCATCCGCCCACCTGGGGTCAAAATTGCTTTCAATGGATTGTTGTAAGTCACTTAGGTTATGGAAAAGGTTTTGTTTGGCTAATGCCTTAAGTTTTACGCTTTCGACGATGACCAGTTCAAAAGCGCCTCGACGCTCGCTTAATAAAACCTCATCCCTTATTGACTCATCAGAGAAGAATTGTTGCTTTAGTGAGATGCCGTAGGTATCACTTAACTGGGTAACGACGCTGTCAGATAAAAATTCATCCCAATTGTAGAGATAAATATCATGCTGCTGGCCAAATACAGGGCTAGCCAAAAAGGATGTTGACGCGAGAATTGATACACAAAACGCTTTCACTGACGGATTCCCTTTCGTACGTGATAACTAAATCGTAGCCCAAAATCTGCGACATGATTCAAATTTACGGCTCTTATTTTAGTACAACCTAATGCAATGCATGCGAACACAGACTTTTAATTACCAAAATAGAAGGAAAATGAGTCTTGGTTATGAGATCGCTAGGCAAAATAATGGATTAACTATCTGAACTAAATGTTGGAAAGTCGGTTATTAGATCGTCTTTACCTTACGAGGCTTATGAAAACGTGTTGCCCGTCTGATTCTCTTAGTATCGAAACATTAATTATGAACCAAAAAACCAACTACAAGTTAATTATGCGATAATAATGCATTAAATTTCACAATAAGGACATTGATTTATGGATGCAGGTTTAGTTGGGATTTTTGTTACCGTGGCGATTGCTCATTTTTTGGCGTTGTTGAGCCCCGGACCAGACTTTGTGATTGTAGTGAAGAGTGCTGTTCGAAATAAGGGAAGAAAAGCACTAGGCGTTGCATTCGGTATTGCCAGTGCGAATGCGGTTTACATTGCTTTGTGCCTAGTTGGTGTAGGCTCGATTTTGGCAGCATCCGTTTCTATTATGATTGCACTCAAGATCATTGGTGGTGTGTTTCTTGTTTATCTTGCTGTGCAAGCGATAAGAGCGAAAAAAAGCAATTACAGTAATTTCGATGTTGACGAAGAAGGTGCCTCCAATCAAACCACTTTTCTTAAAGAATTTGTTACGGGTTTTCTATCGGGAATCCTTAATCCTAAAAACCTTTTGTTCTATTTGAGCTTATTCACGGTTGTGTTGAACAATGACATTGGCTTCATGTTTAAGTTGGGGTTAGGTATTTGGATGACGGTGGTTGTATTTGTATGGGATGCGGCGATCATCTTCCTGTTATCTGCACCTAAAGTGCGTCAAGAGTTTACACGTGTTGCTTACTATATTGATAAAGTGACAGGAGTCATGCTGGGTCTGCTTGGCTTGACCATTGTGAAATCTGCTCTGGTACGTCAGTAGATTCACCATTGCTGAGTAACCTTACGTTTGTGGCACTATACAATGCCTATGTGCCGCGAATGTGTGTTTGTTTCCTACCAGGCAGATACGTTTTATCTCTTATCTGCCCGATAATAAACCTTCTGCTTAATCCGCCTATTATTTTCATAACTCTTTGTTTATCATTCTTTACTTCTTAAATAAGTATTAATAACGTTGCTGTTGAACACTTGTAGCACGGGGTGTTTGTGCTTATTGTAGGCAACAATATTTATCCAATATTAGAGCTAGGAACTATTGTGAATTTAGATATATATCAAGTGGACTCGTTCACAACTCAAGCTTTTAAAGGAAACCCAGCTGGGGTCTGCATTTCTCAAGATCTACTTGATGAGTCGCTAATGTTTTCAATCGCTGAAGAGATGGCGGTATCAGAGACGGCTTTTCTTGCGCTTAACACTATGACGCTTAAATGGTTCACTCCTGAAGTCGAAGTGAAGCTGTGTGGGCATGGCACACTGGCAACGGTTCATGTAATGAAAGAGCAAGGGCTGCTTGACACAGGTGATAAGGTCGTGTTTAACACTTTGTCTGGGGAGTTATCTGCCGCCGTTTGTGAATCGTCTATCGAGCTTGATTTTCCTAGTACACAGCTATCATTGCGTTCTGAACCCAATCTCAAGCTGCTTGAACACTTAGGAATAGAGCCGCACCAAGTCGTTTCATTTAGAGAATTTGACTCTAAGCAGTTAATCGAAGTTTCCAACGAACAAGCGTTATTGGAGCTTTCACCAAACTTTGATGCGTTAAAAGGCATTCAAGGTCGCGGTGTTGTGGTCACAGCATTGACAGCAAATACGGGACTTGATTTTGTTTCTCGTTACTTTGCACCCTGGGTTGGGGTTAATGAAGATCCTGTTACAGGGTCGGCGCATTGCGCATTGGCGCAGCACTGGGCAGAAAAGCTCAACAAAATCCGTTTCAGTGCTTATCAGGCGTCTCGTCGTGGTGGTTATATGTCGACAGAGCTCTTAGCTAATGGGCGAATAAAGTTAATCGGTTCTGCGACCACTGTGATTGCTGGCGTGTTGAAGCTTTAGATCTCTATAGAAGCTGTAGGTCTCTATAGAAGTTTTAGAGCGCTGTTTGACCTGTATCGTTGGAACCGCCTAGTACGTTTTATTCGACTGTTCACAGTTAAAAGAGGCGGCTAGAGCGTAATGTATTATTGAAGGAATCACCGTGTCTGCCTTTTACCTTTCTCAAGTATTAGTCGCGATAGCCATTTGTTTTGATCTTCTGTCATTCCAATTCAAGGAAAGGAAGAAAATCGTCACTTGTCTGTTCTTTGCTGGCGTTCTTATTTCGAGTCACTTTATCCTACTTGAACAATGGACAGCGGCGAGCTTAATGACGATTGCCACGATTCGCTATTTGACGAGCGTATTTTCTACCTCGTCTAAGTTTAAATATTTGTTTTGTTCGATGTCGGTGGTCGCAACCGCAGTGACTTACTCAGGGCTAACTAGCATATTGAGTTGCTTTGCCTCCGTATTTCAGACCTTTGCAGCCTTCAATAAAGATGACCGTCGATTAAGAGAATTGATGATCATTGGAACCAGCTTTTGGTTGGTTCACAATTACTTAGTTGGCTCGCCAACAGCGGTTGTGATGGAGGCGCTGTTTATCTGCAGTAACTTGGTGGGCTATTACCGTTTTTACTTCAGAAAGAGTGCCGCTGCTTAGGTTTACAGTGCAGTTAAGCCCAAATTGTTAATCAATTCAATGCTAGCTAGGAGAGCTTGATGCCAAACATTTACAATGATGTTCCTTCATCAATACCCAATGAGATATTCAATGATCTGATTGCCAACGATAGTGTTCGAATTGAAAGAATATTGTCGCATGGACACAGTTCACCAGAAGAGGGTTGGTATGACCAAGATGAGAACGAATGGGTGATGGTGATTGAAGGTCAAGGCGTCATCGAGTTTGAAGATGGACGCGTTGTTACCTTGTCTAAAGGGGATTACATCAACATTGCTGCGAGAGAAAAGCACAAGGTTGTTGGTACAGATAAAGATACGGTGACGATCTGGTTGGCTGTGTTTTATCGTTGATATCTTGTTCTAAAGTTGAGGCTGTTGAGTACAGGTTACAGAGCCTGTTGAGCTTGGACTATTGAGCCTGCTGATTCCGCTGTCTATTTGCACCTCTGAAAGAACTTAAGGCAAAAAGGAGTATGTCGTGGTTAGAATTCGAAACTATCAAGCGAGTGATGACAAAGCACTGTGGGAGATCTTCTTTCATACCGTACGTAACGTGAATGTTCGAGATTATTCTCAACAGCAAGTCGAAGCTTGGGCACCCAGTAGCTTTGACTTTGCGTTATGGCAAAAGCGTATGAATGGGTTACAACCCTTTGTGGCTGAGCTCGATGGCTGCGTTGTTGGCTATACTGACCTGCAACCCAACGGCTTGATTGATCACTTTTTCTGTCACCACGAATATCAAGGGAAGGGGGTAGGGAAAGCGTTGATGGAACATGTTTTCACTGTGGGTCGAGTTCGTGGCGTATCGAGATATTTCTCTGAAGTAAGTATTACCGCAAGGCCTTTTTATGAGCACCTTGGCTTTAAGTTAGTAAATGAACAGGAAGTCGAAATGCGGGGCGTAAAGCTGACCAATTACGTGATGGAAAAGATAGTTGAAGATGGACAAGGCAGCTGAATAGGTGGACTCGTGTTCTTAGGGATACAGACATCGAGTTTGAAATATTAATGAACCTTATTAAGGATAACTTTTCCTGATCTATTGATATTGTCGATGAGTTCAAATTGTGTGCAAGATAATTTGTCTAATCTAAACATTGAGTGAATACAAGGAGTGTTGTTCATGAGTCATGTGAGTAGATCTAAACTATATACATTAGTGTCGATGTTGTCCTTCGCTGTTGGCGTTCTTGCCTTAGATGCTGGGGTGTCGGGGCTATTTCCTCTCTTTGTTGTTGTCATTTCATTCTTTTCATTTGTCATCAACTCGTTTCTTTGTTTGTTCGGAGGTAAACGTGAAGATGGCTTTGATGCCTATCAAAAAGCAAATCAGACTCGTTCGGGAGCACTGGTCAAAGGCCTAGAAGACTCGAGCAAATAAACCTGTGCTTTCAGACGAACGGTAATCTCATTTTTGATACAGTTTTCACCTGCTTTTTGTTCTCTTATTCAAGAAAAATCATCACTTTAGAGATAATATTCACTTCAACTAATATCAGTGAAGGAAGAAAAGTGGGAATTGAAGCTTTAGCGTTTGTGATGGACGCATTAATTACCGCATGTTGCATGTACATCGCCTCTAAGATGTCTTTCGTGGTCGCAGATTTTAAATCCCTTCTTACTATTGCTGTTATCGTTGCATTGGTGTCATTGATTCCAACAGTGGGCTGGGTGTTAGGGTTGATTCTGTTTGTGTTCCTACTGGGGAAAGCAACGCACTCTAGTATTGGTGATTGCATCTGGGTGGTGGTCTTCACGAAGGTGGTATCGATGGCGGCCTTTCTGATATTCGGGCGCTTGTTTATGTAATGCGGGTTTTTGCTTATCTAAAGGCAGGCTCGACTAGTTTGATACCTATCTTTACTTGGTATTTAAACATGAAAAGGGTGTGAACCTGTCGCACCCTCTAAGAACCTTTGGACTGTGTTCGTCTTTGCTATTTAGGCAGTAACACACCATTGATCACATGGATGACACCATTGCTCGCTTCAACATCTGCCATCACGACCTCGGCTTTATTGATCATGACGCTACCGTGATCCATCCCTACCATTACCGCTTCGCCTTGCACTGTTACAGCACTATCAAGTTTCATCACTTCTGACGCCATTATTTTTCCTGGCACCACATGATAGGTCAGTACTGCGATGAGCTTGTCTTTGTTTTCAGGCTTCAACAGCATATCAACCGTTCCCTCTGGTAGTGCAGCGAACGCTTCATCCGTTGGCGCAAACACAGTGAAGGGACCATCACCTTTCAATGTTTCAACTAAGCCTGCCGCTTTTACTGCCGCTACCAAGGTATTGAAAGAGCCGTTTTCAGCCGCCACGTCAACGATGTCTTTCTTCATCCCGTGGTGATCAGCGTGAGCAAAAGCCGTAAAAAGAAGCGTCGCAATTAGCACTGACATGGTTTTGATTAATTTATTAAACATATTGTCTTCCTTTGAGTTTTGTCCGTTATTTTCGAGAGGTATTACGAAAGCCCAATCGTGATAGATCAATTTGTTGTGTCTTTGAGTGAATGGTTAATGATATCGACTGCGGCAAGCGAATAAATTTATATTGTTAAATGCTTGTTATAATTCCATTTTTATGCTTATAGTTATTTGATGATTATTCAAATAATGGATGTGAATATGAGGTTTGTTTTACCAGTAGTCTTTTCTGCATTGGCTTCAATGCCTGCATACAGTGGCCTTGCTCCAAGTGAAGGCTTCAGCGGTAACTTCAGTGTATTAGCTGGTTTCTACTCTGACAGTAGTAATTTGAGTACTGAACAAGATTCGAATCAAGCCACCAACACCCAGGAAGGGGAGAGTGAAAACCAAGGGCTACTCGGCTTTTTGGGTACTGTTCAATATACTTTTGGCGAATCGCTGACTCACCAAGTGTATGCGGGTACAACACGAGAGGATATTGCAACAGGTACCATTGCGTTTGAGATCGGTTATCGATATCAACTTTCTGGCGGCACCATATTGGATTTTTCTGTTCTTCCTACGCTTGTCTCGGGTAAGGCTTGGTCTGACCCTTACGCGGTTGGCGTTAATCGAAACGAAACCGATTTAAAAGGTAATGTTGGGCGATTGCAAATGACCAACATAGGCGGCACTGGCTTTCGAACGGATTTCGCGATTGGTGAGTCCGACGTTGATGATGAGCTGTCTGGGACTTCATTGGGGCTATCTGCTGAAGAGATAGCACTGCTTAATAGGGAACGAATCTATGTGTATGCCAAAGCAGGATACCCTTTCATCTTAGCTAACCAAGCGGGTGTGTTCGTTCCATCCATGGTGTATTTCCACTCTGATGCGGAAGGCGGAGCGTTTAGCTTTGATAGTTACGGTATTGAATTAAATTACGCCAAGAAAATTGGTCGTCACGGTTTTGTTGTCACGTTGGA
Source organism: Vibrio sp. 10N.247.311.51 (assembly GCF_041467855.1). Lineage (NCBI taxonomy): Bacteria > Pseudomonadati > Pseudomonadota > Gammaproteobacteria > Vibrionales > Vibrionaceae > Vibrio > Vibrio sp. 10N.247.311.51. Next base: position 196,824 of record NZ_JBFSVK010000003.1, read on the forward strand.
TGCACATGATCGTCAGTACGATGAAGCGAACCCAATCTATGGAAAAGCCCGTGATGAGAGCGAATACGGTGCTTTTTTAGCGTATGAGTTTGGTGGTTTGATGGGTTATAAAGATTGGGCGTTCATTACTTTACTGGGTCTAAGAAGCATAGACTCTAATATCGATTTCTATAACTCCGAGCAAGTATTAGCGAGTGTGGGTGTGGACTATAAATTCTGATATTCGTACTATGTTAAACATACTCATCAAAGCAAAAGTTTAAGTTCAGTCTTACTATTTGTTTAATTATTTCGGGCACTTACACCTTTAAAGATTGTAGGTGCCCGTTGCTATCCGTAATATGACAATTAGCTTATGGATAGAAATAATAGGATAAGGAAGCGCTTTGGAAATACAAATTAGACATTTAGAAGCAACGGATAGCCAAGATATTTTCGATATTTATCGCCGCCCTTCAGTTTCAGAAAACACCTCACAAAAGCCTTATCTTAGTTCTGAACAAGTGGAGCGACTGTTTGGTCATTCAGACCATTTCACTTTGGTTGCGGAAGTATCCGGCAAAGTAGTGGGTCACATTACTTTATTCATGACCACCAAGGTAAGAGACAGGCACAGCGCTGGTCTTGGTATTGCTATTCACCCGGATATGCATGGTAAAGGGGTCGGTAAGGCGTTAATGCAAGAAGCGATCAATCAGGCGGATAACTGGCTTAACCTCGTGCGTCTTGAGTTAGAGGTTCATGCTGATAACCACGCCGCGATTGCTTTGTATGAACGTGTAGGTTTTCAGTTAGAAGGCACAAAAAGACTCAGTACGTTCAAAGGCGGTAAGTACATTGATATGTTGTTGATGTCGAGAATACGACCAGATTACCTATGAAGGCGAAGTGACTCGATATAACTGAAACAGTTGAATAAGATATTAATTAACAAAGTCATTTTAATAAAACCCTCAAACTTTATTTGCTTGAGGGTTTTGTGTTTATAAGCATTCGTCACTATCAGATCTTTTAATAATATCGCTATGGATTATCGATGCCAAAGCCATTTCGCAGTGCAAACTGAATCAGTTCGGTATGGTTGTCGAGTTCCAAAATATCCAACATGCGGTATTTGTGTGACTCAATGGTTCTAGGGCTTAAAAAGAGGATCTCAGCACATTGCTTTGCGGTATAACCTTGTGCCAATTGAGTCAGAACCGCACACTGCCTTTTGGTCAGCAATAATAGCTTTTCACTCTCGTTAATATTATTGGTTTCATCGCTGGTGACACTACGCGTCATTTTGGAATGCTGCCAAAAACAGAGCCAGATATCACTCAGCAATTTGATTCGCTTCATGTCAGCCTCTTCAATTGGCTTATCGTAACGATTGAACCGTGAGAAGCCGATAGCTCCCCACTGCTGACCAAACAACGAAAGGCTTACAATCCCATGCCAATGAGCACCTTCTTCATAAAGTACACGTAACGGGTCGAGTTTATGGTTCTTTAGTGTTTCTTCAGGGAACAACTGCCAACACTCTTTTGAACGTAAAAGCTTAAGGTAATCAAGATAATTGCCTTTTAGAAAGCGTTCCATTTCAAGCGGTGGAGTATCTGTTTGGGATACGGAAATACTTTTTCCTGTATCCAGAAGAATCATTGAGTTTGGAAATAGGGTAAGTCTGTCGAGCTTAAACCAAGCGAGCGCTTCTCTTGCCAGTAACAAAAAAGCGCTATCGAAATCTTTGGGTTGGCATGCGGTCAAAGTGTTGGTTTGGTGAGAGAGGAGATCCTCAAAGCTCGCGAATGGGTTGTTTTTCATATCGACCGTCTTTTGTGGTTTTAGACAAAATAGCGGCAATAACTGAAGTGTGTCAACCTAACATTAGAATGTCGTTCTGAATAAGGTGTGGCGAGTATTCTGAAATGCTACTGAGTAATTTATTAGTTTTATCGAGAAACGATTAGTGAAATTCACACTGAACTCTGTATAGTAGCAACCGTTTGCTTCGTATAACCCCAATGATATGGTTTGGGGGTCTCTACCAGCTCCCGCAAAGTGCTGATTACGAAGGGTTTAGATCACAATTGTGTTCTTACTCTTTGTAATGGCGTTCAAAAATATCCTGTCTATTATTCAGAGTAAGTGCACACCTAAAATCCATAGTAGGTGAAACATGAACGCATTTATTCAAGGGCTCCCAAAAGTAGAGTTGCATTTACACATTGAAGGCTCGCTCGAACCTGAGTTACTTTTCCAACTTGCTCAACGCAATGGCATTGATCTGCCTTATTCATCCCCAGAACAACTAAGACGCGCATACGAATTTGATGATTTGCAATCATTTCTGGATATCTATTATCAAGGTGCCGATGCATTGCGCACGGAACAAGATTTCTATGATTTGACTTGGGCGTATTTAGAGCGCTGTAAAGCCGACAATGTTATTCATACTGAGATTTTCTTTGATCCTCAAACACATACGGAGCGTGGTATTGCATTTGAAACTGTTATTAACGGGATTCATCGTGCGCTCGAAAGTGGTCAAAAACAGTTAGGTATCTCTTCTCAAATCATCGCTTGTTTCTTACGACATCTGTCTGAAGAGAGTGCCATTCAAACGTTCGCTGATGTGTTGAAGCATAAAGATAAGATCGTCGGGGTTGGGCTGGACTCTTCTGAATTAGGACACCCACCCGAGAAGTTCAAGCGTGTATTCCAACAAGCGAAACAAGCGGGCTTCTTAACGGTGGCTCATGCAGGAGAAGAAGGGCCGGCTCAGAACATTGTCGATGCGATTGAAATGCTCAGCGTGAGTCGAGTGGATCATGGTGTGCAGTGCATGACAGACGAAGCTTTAATCGAAGAACTGATTGAAACTAAAATGCCACTGACGGTGTGCCCACTGTCGAATATTAAATTGCGCGTATTCAATGTGATGGAAGACCACAACATTGTCGAGCTGCTGAGAAAGGGCGTGGCTGTAACGATTAACTCGGATGACCCTGCTTATTTCGGTGGTTACATGTCGGATAACTTTAATGCGGTGAGCCAAGCTCATGAGATGACGTGCCAGGAGCTAGCGCAGTTTAGTTTGAATGCGATAGACGCGAGCTTTATTGAAGCGCCATTGAAGCAGCAATATCGAGAGCTTGTTCTAGGTTACTTAACTAAAACTAAAACTAAAGCTAATTCTGAGTAATCTGTCGTTTAGATTTCGACGGCCAAAACTCTGAAGCATAGCGCCTTATAACGACCGACATATGTTGGTCGTTTTTATATTGGCTGCAAGCGATTGTTAGACCAAGGAACAACATAACTTATTAAAGAATATGATCTTATTTAGCAAAAAACAGCTTACCTTGGCTGTGATGCACTACATTTAGAGGGAGTGTAGAGATACAGTAACCACGCTGTATAGATACAGAGTTAGCGATTGTCGGAGGAGGAATACAGCGTTGTTAGACCCAACAATCAGTGAACAAATAGAGTGGCCATGTGAATTGCCGCAAGAATTGATCGATAGCCTAATCGAAATTGCTGTTTTCAAAACGAGTGTTCATAGCCTCGAAATTACCCAAAAATTCCAAAACCTGCCTGGCGTTTTCTATATTCTCAGCGGCTCCGCGGGAATCTGCTTTTCTACCGAAAATATGAAAAGCATATCCGGTGGTGTGATCGGAAGGGGAGATTGGATAGGCGCTTTGACTATTCATGCCAACTACAACCTCTTCGCTGTGGCAGAGGAGGTCGAGCCTATCACTATGGTACTGTTTCCCGCCGAGAAAGTGTTAGCGCTGGCTGAAGAGCAGTGCATGGTATTCAAATGGCTGCTGCACAGTGGGACCAGAGCACAATCTATTTGGATGCAAGCTTACTTATCCTCCATTCATGAAAAAGAACAGAAAACCATTTACGTTTTGTTGGAACTTGCGGCGCGCCAGAACAATATTGCAGGTGCGACCGTGAGTATTAATATCTCACAAACTCAATTGAGTACCATTACCGGGATCTCGAGACCCAGATTGAATGAGGTGCTCAAAGGAATAGAGCAACAGGGCTTAGTGAAGATCCAAAGAGGGAAGGTGTTTATCACCGACATTGAGGGTTTGTATGAGCGTATTTCACCGATGAATTTGATGATGCGAGATCCTGTCGCTGATATTAAGGTATGAACTTCAATATCAAACGAAAAAAATTATGCACAGTGTTCTTTTAGGAACATACATCAAAAGAGAATACCTATAATGTTCACTCTAGATTTATAAATTGAATTAGAGCGGAATAGAATTGTTATGAAAATGGCTGTATTGGAATATAAAGTATTGGGACTTGGTGACTGGATTAAAACAAGGGTTTCTAGCCGCTGTGCCCATTTACTAGCAGCTGAGTATAAAGCGCTAGGATGGCCAACTAAAGTGGATGGTAAAGTGTTATCGACTGAGTCTGCTTAATCTCTATAAGCCTAAATCATCTAGATGAAGACAAAAAGAAGCTGGCAGTGTGCCAGCTTCTTTCATTTTTAAATTAAGACCATTGAGCTACTTGTTCACGTAGTCTTTGAATTTCTGCTTGGTTTCAGCATCCGCTTTTTCGTACCAGAAATAGAGCATCTCTTCAGCTGTATTTGCTGCATTTCCGTCAATCTTTGCTGGAAGCGTTACTGGTTGTGCTACAGCAGCCGCTGCGCCCGCGCTCGCACCTACTGTAAGTGCTGCGATGCCGCCTTTTTGGTTGTATTCCTTCGCTTCTTGCGGGTACTTACGACCAATCTGCATGCCATCTTTGATTAGCTTATCTTGCTTAACACTGATTGCATTTTGGTTTTCATCAACCAGTTTCCAATCTAAGTTTTGAAGGCCTTTTTTCGCTTCGTTGGTGTTACGGAACTTAGGCATGTCAAACGTCAATGCTGTGTCTGTCGCATCAAAAGTAGCAATGATGGTATCGCTATCGACAAACTCGCGGTCGTTACCTTGGCTGAAAGCCAGTTGATATTTGAAAACGATTTGGTTCACGCCATCTGGAACGGTGATCGTTTTGCTCGAAGAGAAGAAACCACCGTCGAGATCAGGTTTAGCCTCATTAACAGCTAAGACTTCGACTAAAGCATCTGCGCTAGAAGGAACTTCAATTGTTACGTCAGCTAACACTTGTGGCGCTGCGATAATTGTGGAAAGCAGCGCAATGGATTGTAATGTTTTCATAGTCATACAGTTATTTAGGTGAGTTATATTACACTCGCATGCATAAAGCAGTATTTCAAGCTACCTTGTCTCGATTTGGAAAAATTCACCGAAACTTAACCAAAGCCTAGTTTTTGAACGTGTCGATTGTACGGTTTCTGTGCGAGTGAGGGCGTGATCTTGCACTTTCCTCTGTCACGTCATCATCGACGTCCAGTGAGGCTTGAGGAGAAGGTAAAGAGATATAAATAGGAATAATTGCCGCCACCCAAATGGCATAGATGGTAATGACTCGGTTGAAGGCGACGAACCAGGTTTCGCTGCCGCTACCAGATAAGTAGTAACCTAATAAGGTAAGTAAGGTGCAGGCAATAGCCCACATCACGGCTGATAGTGGATCTTTCGTTGTGGCTGCGAGTAAGACTATCGTAATGTAGGGCACGGCCATGGCAATGCCCAAAGGTACATGACAGTCGACCACAAAAATGATGGTGGCACCGAGTGCTAAGAATAAATGTGGGCCAGTGCTAGGTAAATTTACATTCCATATCATATGACACCTTCTTTTACCCCGTTTTTCGTTGCTGGTGGAGTTTGTGTATTAAGCGTGTTGCTTGATGGCTGTTGACCATCAAGCGATTGATGAGTTGCTGAAGTAATTCAGCCTCGGGCATGATGTGCTTCTCCGTTACCTTTTCAGCCTCGGTTGAGAGCTCGAATACTTCACTCATTTCATACCTTGATGCAATCGCTTTAACCGCCTTTAATGTTCTGGAGAGGTCATCCTGTTTGGCGTCTGAAAATAGCTCTATCAACTCATCGATTTCGTTTTCTAGCTCATCAACGAGAGAAGTTAAGCATTTGAGCTTTTCGTCTGATTTAAGCTCATCGTTGGCTAAGAATTGGCTACGCGACAGTTCTTCTTCTGTGAGTGGCAGTTTGTTCTTAGGATGACGCGTTAATATGGTTACGTTGCTTTCTGCCTTGTTTGGAAGATTGTGTGCGTTAGCGGAGTTATGGCGGTTGACTTCAAACTGGTGATGAAATTCATTGATGGCGTTTTGTAAGCTGTTTTTCTGCAATGGCTTGGTGAGAACGAAATCTGCACCCGAAACGATGAATTCATCGTGAGCTTCTTTGAATACGTCCGCTGTACAGGCGAAAATAACGGTAGTGAGCTTGAGTTCTTCGCGGATTTTTTGAATCGCTTCGATACCACTCATGTTGGGCATGTGGTTGTCCATTATGATGAGGTCGTATTGATTTGATGCTAGCTTATCGAGTGCTTGCAAGCCGTCGTAGGCGTTCTCTACGGTTAAGTTGATCGATTCACAGAACTTCCTAATTACCATTGCATTGATTTTGTTGTCTTCGACTAACAATACCGACAAGTTATCGAGTACATCATTTGCTTTAAGCGTCTCTTTTTCGACGACTTTTTCTTCGACTTCATGTATTTCAAGAGGAAGTGAGATGGTAAATCGAGTGCCGAAATTAAGCTGGCTAGCCACTGTGATTGTGCCGCCCATCAGTTCGACTAACTGTTTCACAATGGAAAGCCCTAATCCTGTTCCGCCAAACTTACGAGTCGTTGATAGTTCGGCTTGTTCGAATGCCGTGAATATATGGTCGATCTTGTCTTCTGCTATACCAATACCCGTATCCGTCACTAAAATATTCACGCTTGGTGGAGTAGTAGGGGCTATCAAGAATTCTACTTCGACCTTTCCTGACTCAGTAAATTTGACTGCATTGCCTGCTAAATTGAACAGTATCTGACGCGTACGTGCTGAATCACCAATAAGCTGAAGATTGGTTGGGACATTGTCTTTAATGATAAAAGCGAGGCCTTTGTCTTCTGCAAGAGGCGTCAGTGTTTTATCCAGGTGTGTCACGACGTCGGTAACCGAGAAGGGGCTTAATTCTAGCTCCATCTTTCCTTGTTCGACCTTAGAAAAATCAAGAATGTCATTCAATATGGTGACGAGATGCTGACCAGAGTCGATGATGATTTGGGCGTGTTTACGAGTATTCTCGCTGTGTGAATCCTCCTTGATTATCTGAGCGATGCCTAATACGCCATTCATTGGGGTGCGTAACTCGTGGCTCATGGTCGCGAGAAAGAGAGATTTTGCTTTGCTGGCTCTTTCTGCTTTGTCTGCGGCTTCTTGGTAAGAGAGGTTGTTTCTCTTAAGTTCGAAGATTCTGAGGATAAATAAGGTGAACGAGAAGACCAAGGTCAGTAGCGCAAGTGTGAGGATCAGCTTAACGGTAACGCTTTTGAGTTGCTCTTGAAGCTCAGTAAATTGATGTTCTATGTGCTCAATATACTCAGTGCTATGTAAATCAAGAACTTGAGATAAAAGAAGGCTATGTTGCTGGTTAAGTTCGACAAATGTCTGTGAAAGATTAGCCAAGTCTGAATCTACGCCTGAATGTTGAATGTTAACGCTTGAAAACAACACGCTAGCAAGGAGCTCACTCTGAATGATGAAGTCAGATTCTACGCCAGAATTGTTATTTGTAGGCTGACTATTCGTGAGTCGCTCAGTCATGGATTGCAGAATGAACTGACGAGCGACACTGAGCCCAATGAGCTTGTCTAGTGTATCGACATTCGACATAGACGCATCATGGAATTGATCAAGCAGTTCCAGTGTAGGAAGGTGTTGAAAGAAGGTCGAGTGTATGTTTTCACCTTGATAGCTATCTCTGAGCGCTTGCAGTTCTTTTTCTAGGGTGACTAAATCTGCAGACATTTGGTAAGGATTGGAAATCTCGGTGAGCGCAGCGTTAGTTATGTGGTCGCGAATCTCCAGAACCTCATGCCCCAACTCACGAATGGCTCCTCCATATTTCGAGACTTTATCATGCTCTGAATACGTCAATACGATAAAACTGATCAAAACAACAAACAGGGAGATAAACACCAAAAAGACGAGTCTGACTTTATTCATTTTCAAACTCCAATAACATTTGAGGGCGGTTACCTGTTAGGGTTTCTAGGAAGACTTTGATATCGTTAATGGTCTGTTTTTCAAACGTTTTACCGAGTTGGCTTTCACCCATGATCTTTATGGCTTCCTCTAGAGTAGCGGTTTGTCCGTCGTGAAAATAGGGCGCGGTTATCGCCACGTTTCTTAAGCTAGCAACACGAAATAGATGCTTGTCTTGTGGTTGCGCGGTAAACATAAAACGGCCTTGGTCTTCACTTCGCTCGGCTCCTGTTTTCGATAACCCAAAGTAACCAAATCGCATTACCATTCCGCCACCAATATTGGTGCCTTGGTGGCAACGAATGCAGCCTTCTTCTTGAAAGGTTTCCCAACCACGTTTAGCGGTTTCAGACAGTGCTGCGTTGTCACCTTGTAAGTACAGATCGAAAGGGGCGTTTGGTGTCGTCAAACCCTGCATAAATTCAATAAGTGCTGCCTTAATTGAAGCTTCGTCAATGGGCGTCGATTGTTCTTGGAATAAATTGATGTAAGTATCCGAATGAGACACATAATCCGTAATGTGTTGCCAGTTTGAATCCATTTCATCGACGTTGTGCACCGGGCCATCGATTTGATCGTCGAGGTTGTTTACTCGACCATCCCAGAAGAACCGATAGTTAAAGACTGCGTTAAAAACGGTGAGTGAATTTCTCATTCCTGCGCCGTTTACGCCAATCGAAACAGGAATCACCTCTGCGCCGTTGGTTTGCAGGCTATGACAACTTTCACAGCTCACACTGCGATTAGAAGAAAGATTCGGGTCTTTAAATAGCACCCAACCAATTTTGGCAAGCTCATGATTTATCTCGGGAGAGTTTGGAATCGGAGATATGGGCTGGCTTGAAGCCACGGTTTTATGTGCGTGTTGTGAATGAGAAGAGTGTGGTGAAGCATGAGAGTCATCATGATCGCTTTCATGGGCGTGATTTTCTTGGTGTTCGAATGAAGTGTGCGTTTTTGAAGAGGCCGCATCATAAACTAGCAAGGCGATTGAAACGACAATGACAGTGATGCTGATTCCTGCTAAATATGGCGTTTTCATAACATTAGTCCATCTAGTTTTGACAAGTATGGCAACTCAGAATCCTTCTGATATCACCCTCACTTCACTTTCCAATGATAGGTGTTATTTATAAACCTAGTTGCGCATGGTTAATGTTGCAAGATAAGTGGTAGGAAATTAAATCGCTTGAGTGGTTATCTAGCGGGGGTTGATGGGGAGGTCTTAGTGATAATTGGATGAAGTTCTTTCAATTCAATTTAAGCTGAATGGCGTTAAACGAAAAAAGCCGTGGCCACTCAAGTGAGTAACCACGGCTTTCGTATTAGATTATGTATTTGCTATAAATCTTAGTGCAATACACATCTATACAGTTTGCATCGCCTAGATAGGCTTATTTAGCTTGCGCTGCTGCCGCTTCTAGTTGCTTAAGTTTACCTTGAAGCATGTATGCATTCTGGTTGAAGTTACCTGGGTTCAGTACTTGGCTATTCTGCATTGGGTAGTCAGGTAACGTGTTCATGAACTCTTGTACTTTGCCGCCTACTGGTACGAATAGCCACATGTTGTCTGCCATCCAACGTAGGTACATGCCAGATTCGTGTGGTGCTTTTTCGAATGGGTCTGCACGTAGGTGAACGACTTGAGGCCAGTTTGGTTGGAAACGTACAGCATCTGTGATGTTGCCGTCCATTACCGCGAATGAGATCTTGAAGTCATTCCAACGTACAGCGTTTAACTCAGCGTTTGCAGAGAAGTAAAGCATGCTATCACGAGGGCCTTTCTCTTCTTTACCTTGGAAGTAAGGTAGGAAGTTGTAACCATCTAGGTGTACGCGCCAGTTTTTACCGTTGTAAGTCGCACCTTTGTCAGACGCAAGTTTCTCAACTACTTTATCGTCACCAGCGGCTGCTAGTAGAGTAGGGATCCAGTCTTGGTGGCCCATGATGTCGTTGATCTTCGTTCCCGGTTTGATAGTTCCAGGCCAGCGAACTAGCTGAGGAACACGCATACCGCCTTCGTAAGTTGTACCTTTTTCACCGTGGAAGTAAGTAGCACCACCATCAGGCCAAGAAACTGTCTCTGCACCGTTATCGGTCGAGTAGATAACGATTGTGTTGTCTGCGATCTTAAGCTCATCAAGCTTGTCTAGAAGGATACCCACTTGGTCATCGTGCTCCAGCATGCCGTCTGCGTAGATGCTGATACCAGATTTACCTTGGTATTTCTCTTGTAGACGAGTCCACACGTGCATACGAGTCGTGTTGTGCCAGATGAAGAATGGTTTGTCAGCTTTCACTGCTTTTTCCATGAATGCTAGAGATTCTTCTAGGAACTCTTCATCCGCGTGTTCCATACGCTTACGCGTCATAGGACCTGTATCTTCAATCTTACCGTCAGAAGTCGACTTGATGACACCACGAGGGCCGAAGTTCTTACGGAACTCAGGATCTTTAGGGTAGTAGTATGTCTCTGGCTCTTCTTCCGCGTTTAAGTGGTAAAGGTTACCGAAGAACTGGTCAAAACCGTGGTTCGTTGGAAGGTGCTTGTCTTGGTCACCCATGTGGTTCTTACCGAACTGAGCTGTCATGTAGCCTTGTTCTTTAAGAAGATCTGCGATCGTTGGAGCCCAATCTGGGATACCGTGGTCAGAACCCGGCATACCGATAGTCAGTAGACCTGTACGGAAAGGTTCTTGACCGGTTAGGAATGCAGCACGACCAGCAGTACACGATTGTTGACCGTAGTGGTCAGTAAATAGTGCGCCTTCGTTAGCAATACGGTCGATGTTAGGTGTTTCGTAACCCATCATACCGTTGTTGTATGCACTGATGTTGAATACACCAATGTCATCACCCCAGATAGCAAGAATGTTTGGTTTTTCTGCTGCTGTTGCCGCTGAAGAAGCTGCTAATAAGCCAACACCTAATGCCAGTTTATTAATTTTAGTACCCATAAGGACTCCGATTCACTTTTAAGATTAATGCGTTAGAACAACACATCGATGAGCAAATGTTATTCCCAAAATTCCGTTCCGTCCTTTTATAGTGCTTATAACCAATCGTTATGATGTCTAGGTAACCTATTGATTAATATCAGTTCCAGTGGGTGCCTAGAATAAAGCCTTAGTTTGTATGTGTGATCCTTATCATGTTTGTTGGCGTAAACCTTATCGATGATTTCTGTATCCGTATCTCAATGAAAATGACAAAAAGATTAATAGCTTAGGGAATCTCGCGCATGCGTAAAAAATGAACTATACGTTGTAGGGCAGGATGCAAATAACTTACGAAGAGGTTTCTATGACAGCGAAATATGGCGCTAAACGTCGATTAGCGATTTTGGGTACAGCAATGATGGCCGCGTCCAGCGCCACTTTTGCGGCAGAAAAGCCAAATATATTGGTCATTTGGGGGGACGATATTGGTCAATCCAATGTGAGTGCATACACCTTCGGTCTCATGGGTTACAAAACTCCGAATATTGATAGCATCGCGAAAGAAGGGATGATGTTTACCGATTACTATGCAGAGCAATCTTGTACTGCGGGTCGATCTACCTTTATTACGGGACAAAGTGTATTACGAACGGGTTTGAGTAAAGTAGGCTTGCCGGGCGCAGACATTGGCTTACAAGCAGAAGACGCGACAATCGCAGAAATGCTGAAACCTATGGGTTACATGACAGGTCAATTTGGTAAAAACCACCTTGGCGATAAAGATGAATTCCTTCCAACAGCACACGGGTTTGACGAATTTTTTGGCAACCTTTACCACCTAAATGCTGAAGAAGAACCAGAAAATGAAGATTATCCAACTGACCCAGAGTTTCGTAAGAAATTTGGCCCTCGTGGCGTTATCAAATCATTTGCTGATGGCAAGATTGAAGATACTGGTCCACTAACGCGTAAGCGTATGGAAACGGTCGATGAAGAAACATTAGACGCGGCACTTGATTTCATGGATCGCGCAGTGAAAGCGGACAAACCATTCTTCGTTTGGTGGAACGCAACACGTATGCACTTTAGAACGCACGTGAAAGCTGATAGTAAAGGCGTAACCGGTGTTGGTAACTACGCTGATGGTATGGTTGAGCACGATCGACACGTTGGGCAACTATTGAAGCAAGTGGACGAGTTGGGAATCAAAGACAACACCATCGTTTTCTACTCAACGGATAACGGCCCTCACATGAACTCTTGGCCTGATGCGGGTACAACCCCGTTCCGTGGTGAGAAAAACACCAACTGGGAAGGCGCATACCGTGTACCAGCCATGGTTCGTTGGCCTGGTAAGATTGAACCAGGAACCGTATCCAACGAAATCATGCACCATATGGACTGGATGCCAACCTTCGTTGCCGCTGCTGGTGATGACCAAATCAAAGAGAAACTACTCAAAGGTCATACTGCCGGTGATAAAACGTTCAAGGTTCACTTAGATGGTTACAACTTCCTGCCTTACCTAACGGGTGAAGAAGAGAAAGGCCGTCGCTCGGAGATCTTCTACTTTACCGATGATGGTGATTTAGCGGCGCTTCGTTACAACCAGTGGAAAGCGGTGTTCATGGAGCAGCGTGCAACGGGTACCATGCAAATCTGGGCTGAACCGTTCGTGACATTACGTCTTCCTAAGCTGTTTAACCTGCGTATGGACCCATACGAAAACGCCGACATTACATCGAACACATACTACGACTGGTTGTTAGACCACGCTTATATGTTCGTTCCAGCACAAGCGTATGTAGGCAAGTTCCTAGAAACCTTTGCTGAATATCCGCCACGCCAAAAAGCCGCGAGCTTTAGCTTGGATCAGGTAATGGAAAAACTTCAGGAATCTCATAACAAGTAAGTGATTGTTTGAGTGAGACTGAACAGATTGAAGAGCTCTTAGGAGCTCTTTTTTTATGCGCATATCGATGAGTAAATCCCGGTCGTGAATACGAGTCACAACTATGGAGCTCATTGCCACTAAATAATTGTAAATTCGTTGTTTTTACGTCTACCTTATTAAGCATAAGGATGTATAAAAACAAGGAATGTTATGTCTGCATGGTTGTGCTCACTGGTAAACGGATTGAAACACCAGCGAGTCGCAGTATTATCCGCAATCTTGTCTTCACTGATGTTATCGCTGTTCAGTTTGAACGCTTATGCCAACGAGCAAGATCCTAATATCAACTCTGATATTTCAAAGACCAGTTCTGTAGCTTCACACGTTAGCTCTGACGCTTTACCTATCGGCTCTAAAGCCACGTATGTCGGTTCGGAAGCGTGTATTGATTGTCATAGTGAAGAAGTCGAAGCGTGGGAGGGCTCTCATCATGATATGGCGATGAAGCACGCTACAGACGAATCTGTATTAGGCGATTTCAACGATCAAACAGTCACTCATGACGGTAAACCCAACCGATTTTTTCGCAAGGGCGAAGAGTTCTGGGTCAATATCGAAGGGCCAGACGGCCAGTTTAAAGATTACAAAATCAGCTATACCTTTGCCTTTGAACCACTACAACAATACATGGTTGAATTTGAAGACGGCCGTGTACAGTTGATTCCTTTCGCTTGGGACTCTCGCACTGAAGGCGAAGGCGGTCAACGCTGGTTTCACCTCTATCCTGATACCACCAACACTGATGAATTCTACTGGACCAACAGCGGTCAAAACTGGAACTTCATGTGTGCTGATTGCCATTCAACGAATCTAGAGAAAAACTACGACAGCGCGAGCAATACTTACAACACTACTTGGTCTGAGATTAATGTTGGTTGTGAAGCGTGTCATGGCCCTGCAAGCGAGCACGTTGAGCAGGCCAAGCTAGCCAAAGCTAACGGCGGAAAGGATGTTCAAGTCTCGGCGCATTATGGTTTTGATCGCGACTTGTCGAAGTCGGTCAAAGAATGGATCTATCAAGAGGGTAATTCAACCCTGCAACCAAAAGACATCATCCATACCAACCAAGTTCAAACCTGTGCTCAATGCCACAGCCGACGTACTCAGTTGAATGAAACAGGTGACCACGTAAACGGATCATTCTTTGATAAGTATCGCCTGAGCTTAATTACTCCTGAGCTTTACCATAACGATGGTCAAATCTACGATGAAGATTACGTTTACGGATCTTTCCTTCAATCCGTGATGGCGGAAAAAGGCGTTACATGTACTAACTGCCACGATCCCCATACCGCTGAACTAAAAATTGCGGAAGAAGCCGTGTGTAGCCAATGTCACATTGCATCGGAATACACGCCTGAAAAGCACACATTCCACGAAGCCAATACCGAAGCCTCACAATGCACGACTTGTCACATGCCAGAGACGACTTACATGGAGGTGGATCCAAGGCGTGACCACAGTTGGCATATCCCACGTCCTGATATTAGCCAACACATTAAAACGCCGAACGTGTGCACTAGCTGTCATGAAGATCAAACCGACCAGTGGGCAGATAAGCAAATCGGCGAATGGTTCCCAGATTCTAAGTATCGTAATCAGCAGCATTTTGCCGTGGCCTTTTATGCTGACTCAATAGGGCACCGAGGGGCAGAGGATGCGTTGGCGTATTCGGCTCAGGATTCCAGCTTAAGCAATATCATTCGAGCATCGAGCTTAGAACGTTTGGGCGGTAATACGGGTAAGAATACGCTTATCTCGCTGGCAAGAGCGGTGAAACACGATGACGAGATGATCCGTTTGGGTGTGGTGCAAGGCTCGTCTGGTTTCCCATTTACTGATCGTTGGCAGATTCTAGAGCCGCTACTGAAAGATCCTGTATTGTCGATTCGTTCAGAAACCGGAGGCGCATTAGTGCGTTACTGGGGAGAAATGAACCCTTTGCAGAAAGACCAAATCAAACCTGCACTGGAAGAGTACATTGAGATACAGCAATTTAATGCCGACAGAGGGTTTGGACGCACTAACCTAGGTAACGTTTACCGAGATTTAGGCCAGCACGATAAAGCGATTGAGTTCTATTTAGGTGCTATCGAGATTGAGCCTTACTTCGAAAACAGCTACGCCAACTTGGCGGATCTGTATCGAGCGCAAGGTAACGAAGCAAAAGCGTTGTCGACCTTGAAGCAAGGTATTGAAGCTCAGCCTAAATCGAGTGTATTACCATACAGCACAGGGTTATCTTTGCTTCGTGTGAAAGATTACGAACAAGCAACGGACTACCTTAAACAAGCTGCTGAAACTGCACAAACCGACCCTCAATATTGGTATGTGTACGGATTGGCTTTGGAAAAATCGGATGTGCTTGCGGCAAGTCAATCACTGCATAAGGCTTACCAATTTAGCCGTAACCCACAGCACCTGTATGCCCAGTGTGAAGTGTTGGCGCGAAACAGCCATATACCGGGCGTACCAAAGGCGTTTGAGCAATGTATTTCATCATTGAGCAAAGTGGCTCCGCCGGAGGCCATTAACCAATTGAAAGCTAGGTTTAAATAAAGCGATGAGGTGAGCTTGGCTATCGAGCTTATAACTAATAGTTATGGGGCTTGTGAGTAGGATGTACGCAGCCAGATTGAATTAAGGGAAGACCTATGAACCATGCGCAACAAGCAATAAACCAACTGATTGAACAAACAGAGAAAAGTGTTATCGGTCAGAGCCACGTCGTTCGGGCTCTGGTGATAGGGTTATTGACTAATGGCCATGTGCTTTTAGAGGGACTTCCCGGTACAGCGAAAACTCGCTCAGTAAAATCGCTGGCGAATCTACTGAACACCAGTTTTGGTCGAATTCAATTTACGCCAGACCTGCTGCCATCTGATGTGACGGGCACGGAGGTGTATCAGGAGCTTGATGGAAAGCCTCAACTGCATTTCCAACCGGGTCCTATTTTCAATAGCATTGTATTAGCCGATGAAGTGAACCGTGCGCCCGCAAAGGTACAAGCGGCTCTGCTTGAAGCGATGGCGGAAGGGACGATTACGGTGGGTGGTCAAACTCATATTCTGCCAGATCTGTTCATGGTCCTCGCTACGCAAAACCCAGTTGAGCAAGAAGGAACGTATCCACTGCCTGAAGCACAAATGGACCGTTTCATTATGAAAGTGACGGTCGACTATCCAGAAGATGAAGCGGAACGTGACATCATTCGACTAGTCCGCAGTGAAGAGTTGGGTAGCGAGACGAGTTCAGAATTAGTCACTCCGGAGCATATTGAACCTGAGTTGGTGCTTGAGGCTCGCCGCCAACTTCCAGACATTGCCGTTTCCGATTTAGTTGAGAACTACATTGTGGCCTTGGTGATGGCGACTCGTAAGCCAGAGCGTTACCCAGAATCAAACTTGTCTAAATGGATTGAGATTGGTTCAAGCCCGCGTGCTTCCATCGCGTTGGATAAATGTGCTCGCGCTTATGCATGGCTACAAGGGCGTGACCACGTCACGTTAGACGATGTGCGTGCCATGTTGCCAACCGTGTTAGGTCACCGATTCTCGCTGTCTTACGACGCATTGGCCGATGGTATTGACCATCAAAGAGTGGTTGAAGAACTGCTCGATAATGTTGAGATTGGATAACTAGGGGGCGTCATGGCGAAGCCAACACAAGCTCCCAGATCGCAAGGCCTTGATCCACGACTGTATTGTGATTACTCAAGGTTAGTGCGAATTCAGGCTCAAGCTGAGTCGTTTTCTCTATTGCCTCACCTAAAGGCGGGCAGCGTGCTGTCGGGTAGACACAATTCATTGTTCCGTGGTCGAGGCTTGAATTTCGAGGAGTTACGTCACTACCAACTTGGTGATGACATTCGTAACCTCGATTGGAAAGTTACGATGCGAACAGGTAAACCTCATGTTCGTAGTTATACCGAAGAGAAAGACCGTAATGTGATGATCTGTGTTGATCAACGCAGCTCGATGTTCTTTGCTTCTCAGAATACCATGAAATCTGTTGTGGCCGCTGAAGTCGCAGCATTGTGTGGATGGCGAGTGCTGAAAGATGGTGACCGTGTCGGCTTCGTTTTAGCCTCACATCAAAAGCTCTTTCATACCAAAGCGCAACGTTCTCAATCGGATTTATTGGCTCAGCTAAAACATCTTACCAAAGCCAATCAAAGCTTAGGTGTCAGTGTGAGCGATAGCGAAGGTGTTGGGTTTAGCCAGTGGATTGAACTGATCAAACGAATGAGATTAAAGCAATCGACCTTAATCTTTATTAGTGATTGGCGAGATTGCCAAGAGCAACATCTTGACCGACTAAAGCAACTGCAACAACACAACGATATCTTAGCCATTATGGTCACCGATCCATTAGAACAATCGTTGCCTCAAGATCTGGCAAGCGCAAACTGGGTGGTAGGTGATGGTCGCTTTCAACTGAATCTGGATAGCCAATCTAAGGTTAACCTCGCAAGTGAAAGCCTTGCCCAAAAAGCGGCACTCCAGAAGCAGTCCCTTGCTAAATTGATGGCGATGAAAAACCTTCCTTATATCGAATTAGACACCTCGGGCAATCACATATCACAGCTGCAAAAGCTGGTGGGAGGGCGCTAGATGGCCGTTGAACATACGCCTCCAAGTACTTATATCCTTCGCGATCTGCACGATGTAGCAATTCCTGAGAGTGTGAGCTGGATGCCGCAAACCATTGGTTGGAAGATCCTCGGCGTTGCCTTGCTGTTGGTTGTCATCTATCTGGCTTATCGTTTGGCGCAGAGATGGTGGAATAACCGTTATCGTAAAGAAGCGCTTCAAGAGCTCATGGTATTGGATGCACGAGACAAAAACTCAACCGAACGAACCTTTAAAGTCCTCAAAGTGGTGCTTCGTTACCTAGACAGCAGCAATGCCAAGCTGTTTGGCCAAGCCTATGTAAACCGTTTGAATGCTTATCTGCCTGTTAGCGCTAACACCAGTGAAAACAGCAATGCGTTCTTTGCCGATGAAGTTTCGGAATTATGGATGCAGAGCTTAATTGACCCTAATGTCCGTTTGAGCTTTGAACAGCGTTTAGAGGTGATTCAAACCGCGATGATGTGGCTAAAGCTTCATAAACCCGATGTACAAACAAAACCGAATGTACAGGTAATGGCTGAGGGGCAAGACAATGTTTGATGTTTTATCTGCCAGCTTTGAATTTGCGCACCCGCTATGGTTTATCGCGCTGCCTCTGCCGTTGTTGGTCTACTTTGCGGTGCCAGCTTATCGGACTAAGCAAATGGCGATTAAGGTGCCATTTTTTCGAGATCTGGTTGACGCGATTGGGGAAGCGCCGTCAGAAGGTGCAAGCCAGTTAACACCAAGCTGGTGGCAACGAACCACGCTCATAATTACTTGGGTATTGGTTGTGTGCGCGTTAGCGAAACCAACCATTCTTGGTGAGCCACAGGTTCGTGAACAATTAGGTCGTGATGTGATGGTGGTGGTCGATTTGTCTGGCTCAATGGCGGAGCAAGATTTTACCTCTAAACAAGGCGATAAAATCTCTCGTTTAGATGCGACCAAAGAGGTGTTAGCCGATTTTGCGAAAACCAGAAAAGGGGACCGACTCGGTTTGATCTTGTTTGGTGATGCAGCGTTTGTACAAACACCATTTACCGCGGACCAAGATGTCTGGCTTGAATTGCTTAATCAAACCGATGTCGCGATGGCAGGGCAAAGTACCCACCTAGGTGATGCAATCGGCCTTGCGATCAAGGTGTTTGAACAGAGTGAAAAGCAAAGTGCTGCCGTTCAAGATTCAAACGTCGACACCAACGAAAAAGAGAAAGTCGTGATCGTATTAACAGACGGCAATGATACGGGAAGCTTTGTTGAGCCTATCGATGCCGCAAAAGTCGCGAAGGCTAAAGGCGTTCGAATTCACGTTATTGCGATGGGCGATCCGCAAACCGTTGGAGAGGTTGCTCTGGATATGGAAACCATTAAGCGTGTGGCTCAAGAGTCTGGAGGCGAAGCCTTTGAAGCGCTTAACCGCGACGAACTGACCAAAGCTTATGCTCAGATCGGTGAATTAGAACCTCAGCTGTATGAAAGTACCACTTATCGCCCTAAACAGGGGCTGCACCACTACTTGATGGCGATTGTGGTAGTGATGTATTTGACCGCATTCAGCTTAGCAACGATACGCCGAAGATCGCTGCTCGCTTCTTCGGCTAAGAATTTGAAAGGAGAGAGTGATGCCTGATTCTCTCACGATACAACAGTTCTTTACCCAGTTTCATTTTATCCGACCATTATGGTTGTTGGCCTTTATCCCAATGTTTTTCCTGTTATGGATTCGTTGGAGAGAAGAGACAAAACCAACGTGGAAAGACATTTTACCTGCACATTTACGTGATGCATTGACGATTGGCGAAACAGGCTGGCGCAAGCAACTGCCGTTGAAGCTATTGGTAGTGATTGTGACTATCGCCATCATTATCTGTTCTGGCCCAACATGGCAGCGTGAGGCTTCGCCTTTTGGTGAAGACAAAGCGTCGATGTTGGTAGTTCTTGATAATAGTGAATCTATGCTCGCTAAGGATTTGCCTCCAAGTCGCTTGGAACGATCTAAGCAGAAAATTAGAGACTTATTGGCCGCTCGCAAAGGTGGTAATACGGGCTTAGTGGTTTATGCAGGCAGCGCACACGTGGCGATGCCCGTCACTCAAGACAGTAAGGTATTCGAACCGTTTCTTGCGGCTATTACACCCGACATCATGCCGGTTTCAGGTAAATCAGCAGAAGAAGCGTTGCCACTCATAAACCAACAATTGTCTGGTGAGTTAGGCTCGTCAGTGTTGTTGGTATCAGATGGTGTGAATCCAAGTACGACACGAGCTTTTGAAACCTTCTTTAACGAAAACCCGTATCAGTTGCTGATTTTGGCTGCCGGAAATAGCGATGTGGTGAGCGATAACCCTGTCGACCTTGATTCATTGCGCAATTTATCAAACAAGACCGGTGGTCGAGTAATTGAGGTGACCGTTGATGATTCGGATATCCAACAACTGAACAGAGCGGTTGAAAGAAACATGCAGCTTAACGGCGAATCTTCAATGCCATGGAAAGACATGGGCTATGGTCTGCTTATTCCAATGGCGATCATCATGTTGTTGTGGTTCAGAAAAGGATGGTTGGTACAGTGGTGTGTCGTTGGCCTAGTGATTTCAGGCAGTATTTATTCACCAAGCACTTTGGCGAAAACAGTCAACTTAATTGCTGAGAAACCCGTTGTGGTGGAGTCGCTTACAGCTTGGGATAAGACCACTCAATGGTGGTGGGACTTATGGCTAACGCCCGACCAACAAGGTCAACGTTTGTTGAACCAGAAAGAGTACCTTCAAGCTGCCAAACATTTTACTGACCCAATGCGAAAGGGCGCGGCTTATTACTATGCTCGTGATTTTAAGCTCGCTCACAGTGCATTCCTGCAAACCAAAACTGACCTTGGTTTGTACAACGCGGCGAGCGCGTTAGCCAGGCAGCGTGAATACCTTGCTGCGCGAGACCTTTTGAAATCATTAAGCGAGAAAGAGGATCTGTCACCAGAACTAAGAACGGATGTGGAGAACAATCTTGCTGTGCTTAGTGGAATTGTCGAAGAGGTAAACCGAACCAGTGAAAGCCAGTCTGGAACCACAGATGGCCCTGAAGAATCTTTAGAACTCGAAGACGATCAGCCGCGAACGGGTGATGGTGCTGAAGAAGAAACGGTAGCGGAATTGATGCTCAAGGAAACGCTTAACGCCAATGAAATCTTGGGCAGCCAAGAGCTTGCCGACAAGTGGTTAAAACGCGTCGAAGCGGATCCTAAGTTCTTCTTGAAGTCGAAATTTCAAATTCAATTAAGAGACCCTGCACCGTCTATCGAACAGACGCCAAAACAGGAGCAAGCACAATGAGTCGATATGATTTAGCTCTTGAAGCGATTCAATCAAAGGGAGTGCGATTCACAGCCCGTACATGGTTGCTGTCGATGACTCTTATGTTGAGTTGGTTTTTTCCTGCTGTTGCTTCAGCTGCCGATATCTTCGATTTGCAAAAAAGTGGTGACGTTGAGCTTATCGCTTGGGTCGGTGAGAAACCCAAGTCAGGCGACAAGATAACGCCGACCAAAGTCAGCGTAAATGAGCAGGTCATTCTGAACATTGAGGTGGCGACACCGCGCTGGTTAACAGGCGGCACTCGAATTGGCAGTATCGAAATCCCTAACGTGATCGCTAAGCAGCGTAATCAACTTGCGACGAACTACACAGAAAGAGTCGGTGGTACTACATGGTCACGTCAGCGTTGGGAAGTGACACTTTATCCGATGACTTCTGGCGAGTTTGTTATTCCAACCGTACCGGTTCGTATCCAAGTTTCTGCTCCTGATGGTTCAAACGTGGGCGGTACGCTTTACACGCAGCCGATTAAGTTTGAAGCTTCGTCGCCTTCAGGTTTACTCGATAATGAAACGCCTTGGTTTTCTGCGACAGAAGTCGATGTAGAGCAGCAATGGCAACGCTCAAGTGAAGAGCTAAAAGTTGGCGATGCTATTACTCGAACTATCACGATTAAGGCAAAAGACAGCCTTTCTGTGTTGCTGCCAGACGTGCTAACCAATGAGTCCACTCAGCAGTTCCAAGCTTACCCACAGCCCAACCGTTTGGATGATACTCAAGAACGAGGTGATTATCGCTCAAGCCGAGTTGAAGAGACGGTATATGTGATTCAACAAGGTGGTGAGTTTACTCTGCCGGAGTTTTCATTTCAGTGGTGGGACAGCAAAAATCAACGCCTTGAAAACGTGGTGATAAAAGGAGAAGTGTTTGAAGCCAAACACACAGTCCAATCTTTCATCAAAGCCTACATGTCGGTGTTTATTACTGTTGGTTTGGCGTTATTAGTCTGCATTGCGTTGATTGTTTCCGTTAAGCGTTACTACGCAAATCGTCCAACACCAAGTTGGTTGGTATTACGTCGTTTACTCAAGCAAGGTAATTGGGCTGCATTAAGAACCTTTATCTACCGTCAATTGCGAAACGAAACCTCTCAGTTAGAACTGAATAAAGCGCAACTTGATAAAGAGCAACTGGGTAAAGCGAACGGACAAAAGCGTTGGCTAGAAGATAGCGAAGCCCTTCAACAAGGAAGTGAAGATAAAAACGTGTTCACTCGTTTATGGAAAGGGTTACGTAACTTGCCCGACGACAAATCAAGCCAGAGTAAACCTCGTTCAATTGCCGCTCGCTTGAAAATCCCTAAAGCCTTGCCAGACTTAAAAGATAGAACTAAGTAGCAAACTTTAGTCATTCGCATCGAACATAATCGGCAGGTTCTCTACTATGGGGAACCTGCTTCTTTAATATGGAACTGTATGAAAAGTACCGAACTAAATCTAATTCCTATATTTGTTGCTATCTATGAAGAGCAGAACTTATCTAGGGCTGCTAATCGCATGGATATAAGCCAACCAGCAGTGAGTAAAGCACTTGCAAGGTTGAGAGATATCTATGATGAGCCACTGTTTCACCGCACCACATCAGGCGTAGAGCCAACCACATTTGCTATTGATATCTATCCTGCAATGGCTGCCGCACTTAAAAACTTTACTTCTACCTTGTCCGCATCAAGAGACTTCGATCCTAAAACATCTGGCCGTGTGTTTTCCATTGCCTGCGTCTCGGCAGCGAGCTACGAAATGATGCCAAAAGTCATGCAGTTAATCAGCCAAGTCGCGCCAGGTATCGCGTTAGAGGTTCACCCGCTGTTTACCGAAGACTATGAGTCCGATTTAAGGCTTCAAAGACATGACGTGATTGTTGATATGACGCCTAAAGGAAGAACCATGCTTAAGCATGAGGTGATTTCTACAGAAGAGCTAGTCGTGGTGTGTAGTAGTGATCACCCTACGGTTGGCGATACGATCGATATGGAACAGTTCTTAGCACTCGAGCATGTGGTGGTCTCTAGGTGGCATGCGCGCAAAAGCTTATTAAGCTCTGAGCACTACAGTGACCTTGAGAAACGTAGAATCGTGTATCGCGCAGCGGGCGTTGTAGAGATGCTTCCTGTTATCGAAGGCTCTGAGTACATCGGAGTAATGCCTATTTCATCGGTGCGTTGTTTTGCTGAAAAGTACGCCGTAAAAACACTGCCATTACCCTTCGAGTTGGAAGATCTTGATATGTGTATGATTTGGCATCCAAGCCGCACTAATGAACCAAGCCATAAGTGGTTACGAGCTAAGATCAAAGCGGCAGCAAAAGAGTTATCAAGTTAGCCTATACAAGGACATAGCCATGGAAAGCATTCGCGCGATTTTAAACGGAAAGAAAGCCAATATCCCGGAACTAAGGCAAGCCATCTTTGCGGCGAGGGACAATGATATTGACCTGCCAGTTAGAGTGACTTGGGAATCGTCGGACATGTTCCGTTTGGTAAGTGAGGCAATATGCGATGGTGTTAAGCGTCTGATTGTGGCGGGTGGCGATGGAACGGTGAATGAAGCCGTTAACGCGCTCAACCAGTTCCGTGCCAGTGAAAGACCACAACTGGCGATTATCCCGATGGGCACGGCGAATGATTTTGCTACCGCAACGGGAATACCTAATGATATTTCGGGTGCTTTTGAACTAGCGCTGGAAGGCAAGGCGTTTGCTGTTGATAGCGTGCGTGCGAATGACCGCTACTTTATGAATGTCGCTGCGGCGGGTTTTGGTGCTGAAGTCACAGCTGAAACGCCAGTCGAGCTTAAAGATTTTCTCGGTGGCGGTGCGTATACACTAACAGGTGTGGTGAAAGCACTAGGCTTTAAGCCTTACAGTGGCACGTTGACCATAGACAAAGGCAGCTTTACCGGGGAGATCCTTGTGGGTGCTTTTTGTAATGGTCGATTAGCGGGTGGAGGACAAGAGTTAGCGCCAAATGCATTGATTGATGATGGTTTGATGGATCTTACTTTGGTCAAAACCTTTGTGGCTTCTGATTTGCCAAAAGTCATCGAAGAGCTCAAGCATCCAGCCGACGACGGCAAATACATTGTCCATACTCAAGCTCGCTGGTTAGAGATAGATTTCCCACAATCACTGCCAATTAACTTAGACGGTGAACCGTATCGTTCCAACCAAATACGTTTTGAAGTCATGCCATCTAGCATTTGTTTGGTGTTGCCAGAAAACAGTCCTTGTTTGGTGAAAAACCGGTAAACCACTTCGGTTGGGTAAACGGAGTGATCGACCGATTGGGTCATTCACTCCGTTAAGATTCGTTATGCCTCTTTTGGCGTTTGCTCTGAATTAAGCAAAAAGTAAGACAACCAGTCATCAATCGGCAAAGGACGCGCAAAGAAATAGCCCTGAGCGTATTTACAACCGATCTGGCGCAGTGTCTTCACATGGCTCTGGGTTTCAAGGCCTTCTGCAATCACCGAAAAATCGAGTATTTGTGCGAGTTTAAGCACCGCGCAAGTAATCTCGTAATCAACCTTTGATGAGTTAATATCTTCAATAAAGCTTCGATCTAACTTTACGCAATCAGCTGAAAGATTCTTCAATACCGACAGCGAAGAGTAACCCGTACCAAAATCATCGATAGCAATCTTATAACCTTTAGAATGAAGTACCTCAATGGTTCTCGAACAGGTTTCAAAATCACGCATCATGTCTCTTTCGGTAATCTCGAGTAGCAATTGATGAGGTTGGCAATCCGTTTCATCCAGTATCACTTGTAGCTGCTCGGCGAGGTCGGTCATGTAGAACATTCGCGCTGAGAAATTGATTGAGAAAATCACGCCTTGTAGGTCGATTCCCGTTCGTTGCCATTCAGTAATCAAGTTCGCTACTTTCTTGAACACCCACTTATCGATGTCGATAATGAGGTCACTTTTCTCTGCCACTTCAAGGAAATCAATCGGTGGCAGTAAGCCCAATTTAGGGTGTCGCCAGCGAATAAGTGCTTCGGCGCCAATGATGCCTTGTGAGTCTAAGTCGACTTTGGGTTGGAAGAAAACTTCAAGCTCGTCGTTAGCTATCGCTTGATGAAGCCCGTTGTTGGTTTCGATTAAGTCGTTCACTTCGTGGGTCATTTTATCCGCGTAGATTCTGTACTGGTCTCTACCATTGCGCTTGGCGTGATACATGGCGGTATCCGCGTTGCGAATTAAGGTTTCACGATCCAAACCATGAGTAGGGTACTCACACACACCAATACTCGCGGAGACGAAGATAGAATTATTATCGATGTAATACGGCTTTCTTAATGCTTGATTCAAGCGATCGGCGATCGGTTCACCTTCTTCTAGGCCAACGTTGGAATACACAACCAAGAACTCGTCGCCACCCATTCGAGCAACAAAGCCTTTATCGCCGACTAAGCTACTCAGGATGTCAGAGACATTGACTAATAAGTTGTCTCCGGGCGCATGCCCTAAGGAGTCGTTAATGGTCTTAAATTCATCAATATCGAGATAAAACAGTAAGAAAGAGGCGTTGCTCTCACTGGATTTTCTAATCTCTTCATCCAATTGTTTGGTGGCCAACAGTCGATTAGCCAAATTCGTCAGTGGGTCATGGTGCGCGAGGAAGTCGAAGTTCTTCTTCTCTTCAGTGAGGTCGAGATAGGCCTCAGACAGTCTTAAAGCCATGTCGTTATAGGCTTTTTCTAAGTGAGACCATTCGTCACTTCTGCCCAAGTTGATCGGGTTTTTGAGGCTACCGGATTCTAAACGGTCGAAGCCATGCCTAAGGGCATTGAGTGGTTTTCGAATGTGGTGTCTTACAACGTGGCTAACCAGCAACATCGACAATACGACGGCTGAAATGCTGATAACAATCGCATTGAGCCTTGATAGACCAATCTCTTTTTCAAGCTGGTCTGTCAGTTCTAAGGCTTGGTTTTGTACGCGTGATTCGGTTTTTTCTACCATCTCCAACAAATCACTTTGGGCAACTAGCAGTGATGCCATCACCAACCAACGCTGTTCCAGATTCGCTCGAATGCGTTTTAAAGCGGCGTTGTATCGTTTCACCGTTCGATTGATTCTTTTCTTCTCAGCAATCACCGCTGTTGTTTCGATATCAACGTTTTCTAAATGGAGCAAAAATATATCGAGCTCTTTCTCGACCTCGATAAGCAGGACTTTCTCCGTTTCTGGCGTGATGCGACTGTGAATGTCACCGACCATTTTTCCTGAGGTGAGGAACGACTCTCTCAACATGTTGATGAGATCTAATTCATTGTTATAACGAATGAAATTAGGTTGGTCTAAGTGTTTTAGCTTGCTGTCGGCTATCGCAAATTCGAGTTGATCAAGTTGTTCGGCTAAGGTGGCGTCGATTTGATTAGTCTGCTTAAGGATTCGATTCAGTGCTAGCGAACTGCCTAAGAAACGGTGGAAGTTATCGATAAAGGCATCGATCTTTTGCGAGAAACCTTCGTTGGTCGAGAGATCTCTCAGTCGTTGCAGTTGGAAATCAACATTGAACGCTTCTTCAGACAGCGTGGTTTCACTGAACAAAAAAGTCTGTTCCAGCAGCTTAACTCGAGAGGTGAGCGTAAACACGCGACGACTGATTTCAGAGTTAACAATCAAATCTGACACGTGTGTCGAGGTTTCCGTTTTGAGCGTTGACTCGACGTAATAGAGCGAGCGGATCACCATGATGACCGCAAGGCTCACAATCAAAAGCGAAACCAGATTCGAAATAATGAGCCGTTGGGTGATGTTTATCTGAGGTAGTTTCATTGTGGCTTCCAAATTTTCAGATACGCTTCACGGTAGCCATTTTTAGGGTCGTAGATGCCTTTGTCTGACTGGCTGATGAGTTCTTCAACATTATCGGGCGTGACGAGATGCACAGGGGCAGAGTAGCCACTTGGAGGCATCTGGTTGAATGCTCGATTGAGCTCGTCGACAATTTGCCAACCTTGTAGATATAAGGGTTCAGGTACAGTTGCCAGTTGGAATTGACCGCTATTGATTCTTTTGTACGCGGCTTTGCTGCCGTCACCCGCTGAAATGTTTTGTGGTATTAGTCGATACTCTTCGAGGTTAGATTCCAAAGAAGGGATCGCATAATCAATGTAGAGGTCGTTGATGGCTAAGATATGCGTTATTTTTTCGCCATATTGCTCATCAAGGTTCTTCAACGTCGCAGGCATCTGTTCGGCAATTTTATCGAGCGGTAAGTAGTTCAGATCAAGTACGTCACAGGTCCCGCAACGCTTGATGGTGTTGACCATCGCGTTGGCTTTGATCATCGCAATTTCGTAGTTCGGGTCGGTAAACACCACGGTTTTTGCTCGCCCATTTGAGTTCACAATCGCGAGTAGCGCGGCTACCTCTGCCACATCGAGAGGGTCGGTTGTGATGTTGGTGTATAAGCCGATTTCAGGGTTGCCACCGACCAGTTCAGTCGCGTGCCAGCCAATGACAACGATTCCGCGATCTTCCGCTTGTTTCAAAATGGTTTTGTGTCGAACAGCATCAATGCCTCCAAGCACAATGGCGTCGGGTTCAAAGCCAATCGCTTTTCGGATAGCTGCACCCTGACGTACTTCTGAGCCTAAACCATCAATGAACCTCAGATGCCAATTGATGTTTGATATGGCCTCGGAGATGCCTTTACCCACCCCGTAAACGCCACCATTACGTAAATCAGACGCGACAAAAATAACGTTTTTTTCATGACGCACCGCAGGGCCTTGCATTGGGCCATCCCAAGTTCTCTGATTGGAAACCGCACGCATCACTTTTTCTTCAGCATATTGGAAGAAATCGTCTTCATGATTACCCGCAAAACTCTGAGAGTAGCAAGTAGTAGCGAGCAACAAACTCGCAAAATTTAATCTCTTATTCATATGGCTTATAAAACGCTTTAACTTATAATCGCTCTATATTTATAATATTGTTAATAAACATTCAAACATTTGGTAACAGTTATGCCGGGTCAACTTTATAAAAATGTTTTACCAACTCTACTGACAGCATGTTTTTGCCTCCCTTTGTACGTCAATGCTGACGGGGTAAAGTCTGAGGCTGATGTAAAGAAACTTGAAAAATTTCAAGAGACTGTAAGTGGCGAGCCAATTTCATTAGCTCCGATGTCGGTAGAAAAACCGGTAAGAATTGCGCTGATTTATCCAAGTGCAGATATTTCTGACTTTTGGACAAGAAATTACACTGCATTGAAGGAAAGGCTCATCGCTTTGGATCTGCCTTTTGAGATCAGTGAGTTTACCTCAAGGCAAATTGAGCACTCATTACAAACCCAATACACCGAGCAAGTCCTGAATTCTGAGACGCCTTATGACTTCGTCATTTTTGGTCCTTCTGAACTGGGTATCCAAGCCGGCAACATTCAAAAACTGTCCGCTTCCAAAGATTTCAAAACCTTTATTTGGGCGTTTCACACACCGAATGAGCAATGGAAACATCAACCAGACAGCTGGTTTGATTTCTCAAGCGCGATGGGGGCTGAGGTGCTTTGTGACCATGTGGTGAAAGAACTCGGAAATGAAGTCGAGTTTTCAGCCAATCGAGGAATTCCGGGAATAACAGATACTCAACGTTCACAAGGTTTCATTGATTGCGTAGAAGAAAAAGGCGATTGGTTAACGGTATATGAGCACTTCGGGCAATACCAGAAGATAGGTGGCGCTGATGGGATTCGTTTGGTACTCGGTAACTTCCCCGAAGTGACCATGGTTCACAATGCTAATACTGCGATGACCATGGGAGCGGTGGATGCTTTAAACAAGGCTGACATGTTGTCTGAAATCTATGTGACGGGTTGGGGCGGTACTGCGAAAGAGATAGAAAAGATTCGTTCCGATGAATTAGACGCGACGCCTATGCGAATGAGTGATGACCTTGGTGTGGCAACGGCTGAAGCGATTAAATTTCACTTGGAAGAGAGAGAGGCAGAAGTCCCGTTGGTTTATTTAGGTCGTATCACCGTTGTGCACAACAAGATGAATGACGACCAATTAAATCAGCTAACCAGAGAAGCGTTTCGTTACTCGGGCAAGAATTAGGTTCGATTCAATCTATCCGTTATCAACCAAAGAGCCGTTTATCTGTTTCGACCTAGTGAGTCAGAATTAGATAAACGGCTCTTTTATTGAGTGGGTGCTGGATTCGAAATCTAGCAAACGAAACCTTAGAGATTGAGTCTACTCCGTGATTTCTTGTAGCACTTCTCCAATAGACCCACTTGGTTGGGTGATCCCCAGTTTGTTCGACAGTGTCGGTGCAATGTCATAAGGCGTCACTGCTCGTGATACCTTCTGAGCCTCAACATCGTAACCTGCGAAGATCACCGGCACATGTGTGTCATATTTCCATGGAGAACCATGTGTAGAGGCAATCTGGAGTCCTTCCATGTCGTTAATGTAGCTGCGCGGTGCAAATACCACGTACACGTCGCCAGAGCGAGCAGGGTGGTAGTTGTTTTTAATTAGCTGCATTACATGCGTATCTGGGACTCGGTTGGCTGCGATATCACTGCTTGATACAGCAAACGCAACGCCTTTCACTTTTGCAATCTCATCAGCAATGGCTTCTTGTACCTTAGCAAGTTCAAGCTTCTTCTCAGCGATCAGATCATGATTCAGATAGATATAAGGTTGCGCATACAAGCGAATCGCGTCTTTGGTTAGACCAAATTCATCCTTCAATCGTTTCTCAACACCACTCGAGAGTAGTGTGTCTTTATTGAAGTATTGAGCTTGATTGAAGCCAAGCGCATTTGCCGCAGGTGAAGATTCAGGAACGCCGTGGTCGGCAGACAGCACAATTAATGTGTTTTCTAACCCGACTTGGTTATCCACGGTTTTGAAAAGCTTAGCAAGAGTCTTATCAAGTCGGATAAGGTTGTCTTCTGTTTCTAGGCTTTCAGGGCCGTAAAGGTGCACCACGTAGTCATTTGATGAGAAACTCACTGACAGATAATCAGTCACGTCGCCTTGGCCAAGCTTCTCTTGCATCAACAAGGTGCTAGCGAAGTTTTCCGTGATCTCGTCACCAGCAGGGCTGACGGTTAGGGTGGTGCTGTAGTACTTGTAACTTGCCGGGCCGTATGGGTGAGGGAAGGTACGTTGGAAATCACCGAGTTTCACTTTGTGTTCGGTATCGTGTTCTTGCAACGTGTATTTCTCACGCGGTAATGAGAGCTCCCATTTCTGTTTGGAATACTGAGCAGCAATCGCTTTCTCGTTCCAGCGTGATACCCAATCTGGATACTCGTCGTAGTAATAGTTACTGGTGACAAACTCAGATTGTGCTTTGGAGAACCAGAAGGCTTTACCGCTGTGTCCCGCCAATGAGATTGCGCCGCGGTCTTTCACAGATACACCGAACACTTTTGATTTGCCACTATTGGAAATAGTCAGCTCATCACCAAACGTGGTGGAGAGTATTGGCTCAGGAGAGCGGCCGTCGCCTTGTGCTGTCTTCTGCGTTGGGTCGATCTCTGTTGCTTTATCGACACCCGCACCAGAGGTCAGCATTTGGTAGTTACCGTCTTCTACGTTATACACCAAACGTTCTTCGCTACGGTCATACCAAACGTTACCTACCATGCCGTGTACGCTCGGTGGAGCGCCGGTTGCAAGCGATACATGGCCCACAATCGTTTCCGTGTTGCCATGTTGGTAGTTCGCGTTGGTGTAGTAGGTACCATCATCCATTAAGTACCGGAAACCGCCTTCACCGAAGTTGTGCTTATATCGCTCGATTAGATCTGCGCGCAGGCCATCTACCGTGATTTGAAGGACTAGATTTGGCTTTTCCGCAGCCGAAGCGGGAAGAGCGCAGAGTAACGCGAGGGTTAGTCCTGAAAGCTTGGTGTATTGCATAGAGTTTCCTTATTCACTATTGCCGCTGAGTTCTAATGTTTGGTCAGGTTTCTAACGTTTGGCCAGATTTCTAACGTGTGTACAGTGCGAATCGTATTTTTAGTATTGTTGGTGACGATTAGTGAATCATAACCGTCGGCATCTTTAACTAGTTCACAGCTTTGGTTAGTTCGTATCCTTAACTAAACGCAAACCCATATCTGACATGGTGATCGATTGACTTGCGAAGTCACGACGGTAACTTTCAGATTCATTTTCGTCATAAGCAAAGCTGCCACCGCGAACCGATTTGTGTGATAAACCAACGTCGCTGTGTTTTGCGTTGTTTGGGTTGTCTGTTGGACCGAATCGATAGAAGGTGTCATCGAAGGCATCGATAACAAACTCGCCCACGTTTCCTGTCATGTCATATAAGCCTAGCTCATTTGGTTTCTTTAGCCCGACTGGATGTGCGCTATTTTTAGAATTTGCTGAGTACCACGCAACATCATCTAAGTTATTGGAACCACTGTAAGTATAGCCTTTACTTTTATTGCCACCTTTGGCTGCAAATTCCCATTCAGCTTCAGTAGGCAGACGGTATTCTTCACCCGTTAATTCATTCAACTGCTCAACAAAATAGTTTGCTTGCTGCCAGCTAAGGTTATTGACCGGAACTTGTGGGTTTTGGAAATAACTGAGAGATGAACCCATCACCGATTCGAACAATTCTTGAGTCACCTCAAACTTCGCAATATAGAAACTATCTACAGTTACATTACGTGCAGGACGCTCTGCTTTGGTCGCTTCTGGATCGTTCGACCCCATGGTGAATGTGCCGCCTTCAACCAACACCATCTCTTGGTCAATTTGTTGGGCGATGGGGTGTGTAGGCACGCTTGCACAGCCACTCAGAAGAATAGTCATGGTGACGCTGCTAATTGTTGCTAACTGTTTGTAATTAAGAAATTTCATCACGTGCCTCAGATGTTCGAAATAGGGTCTAATTCTAACGTTTAAGGTCATTCCTATTGGTTATAAAGGGTATAACATGTCACCTGATCGAATAGGAATTATGATGGGTCCAGAATACTAAAATAGGTAGGTAAATCATGCATATTACTCAAGGTCCACAATATAACGGTAAAGCGTCTAAGCGCTTGCATGTCATGGCTAAGCCGATTGGCGCAGCATGCAACATTGACTGTAAATATTGTTACTACCTAAGTAAGCAAGATTTGTTGGAGTACAAGAAAGGCAGTTCTCCAAGAATGGATGATGAGACATTAGAAACCTACATCCGACAATACATCGAAGGTCAAAACACGCCAGAAATCATCTTCTCATGGCAGGGCGGTGAACCGACCATGCTAGGTTTGGCGTATTTTGAACGCGTGGTTGAGCTACAGAAAAAGTACCAACCTGAAGGTGTATTGATTTCAAACGATTTACAAACCAATGGTACTTTGCTGAATGATGATTGGGCTGAGTTTCTTGCGAAGAATAACTTTCTGATCGGTTTGAGCATTGATGGTCCTGAAATGCTGCACAATGCCTATCGTGTTAACAGAGCTGGCCGTGGCACATTCAAACAAGTGATGGCGGCGGTGGAGCTGCTGCACAAACACCAAGTGAAGTTCGCAACGCTTACCTGTGTGAATAACCTTACCAGTCAAAATGCACTTGAGGTCTATCGCTTCCTACGTGATGTGGTGAAGTCACCGCAAATGCAGTTTATTCCTATCGTTGAACAGAAAACGTTTAGAACGGTTGCACCACAAACATCTCAAGTGAGTGAGCAGCTCAAACAAGGCGATAAACGCCTGATCCCCGGCCATAAAGACTCGATCATGGAATCGTGGTGTGTGTCGGACTTGGCTTGGGGTAATTTCCTTATTTCTGTATTTGATGAGTGGGCTAAGAACGACATCGGTAAGGTGTTTGTTCAGTATTTTGAAGCGAGCGTAGAAACATGGATTGGGCGTCCGAACCCATTGTGTACCTTGAACGAGATATGCGGAAAGGGTTTGGCAATGGAGCCAAATGGCGACGTGTTTTCATGCGACCACTATGTTTACCCTGAATACAAGATTGGCAATATTCATCACGAGAAGCTTGATGACTTAGCGTACAGCGCACCACAGCAAAAGTTTGGTTTTGCTAAATCACGCACACTGACGAGTCAATGTCAGCAGTGTGATTACAAGTTCGCTTGTCATGGTGAGTGTCCTAAGAACCGCTTTATCAAAACTCGTGCAGGCGAACCGGGCTTGAACTACTTATGTGCAGGTTGGCATAAGTTCTTTTCTCATGTCGATAAGTCGATGGCTTACATCGCTCGTGCAATGGGGCATCCAGTAGCTCACGGCAAATTCAGCGACTCAGTATTGATGGCGCATCGAGCAAAACAGGCGCAACAAGCCACGTTTGAGACCAAGTTTTAACTTGTTCTTTGGATCAACAGGTCCAAGATAAATTTAATCAGATACGAGTCTAAGGACAGGCTAAGTTCTCCAGTTTAAGGTAATACTATGATGAAGAAGAGTTTAGCGACGGCTGTTGCTTTATTGGTTTCAACGTCCGCATTGATTTCAACGTCTGCGATGGCTACGAATAGCGTTCAACAAACGGTTGACGCGCCAGCACAAAATATCAATCAAGTGCTTGAAATGACGGACACTCAAATCCGCATTCAACAGTTGTCTTACATGGCACAAGATCAGAATCAATCTGTTGAAAATAGAACTGGAGCACTGCAAGAGCTTGCTTCATACCCAAGCCAAAATGCGCTGGTGGCGGTGGCAAGAGGCTTAAAAGATCAAAACCCTGAAGTGCGTGAAGCGGCGGTTATCGGTTCTGAACCTTACCAACTTGAACATCGTTGGGCATTAGTTTCACCTCTGCTAAAAGACAGCGATACCATGGTTCGCCATACGGCAACGTCAAACCTAGTCCGTGACTTCAATGCATTAGATGATGAACAGAAAGCACAAATTGAACCACCAGTCACAGAGTTGATTAGCTTCTTGGAAACGCAAGAAGCTGAAAAGTACCAATTACTGTTTGCTGATGTGCTTCGTTGGCACAACGATTGGGATAAGGCGGAAACGGTTTATCTAGAGCTGATCAATACGCATCCAAAAGAAGCGCAAGTTTGGTTGAGCTACGCAGATAATTTTCGAGCTCAGAACAAAGATAAGCAAGCAGTCGAAGTATTAGATCGTGGTTTGGAGAGCGTGCCAAACAACGCCGCTCTGCATTATTCGAAATCGTTGACTTTGGTTCGCCTTGAAGACAAAACTGCGGCAGCCAAAGAGATTGAAGTGGCCGCGAAGCTAGCGAAAGATAACAGCTACTACTGGTACCTAAATGGGGTATTACAAGAAGAGTTGGATATCGACAAGTCGACTAAATCGTTCGAGAAAGCATATTTGATCTCTGGTTCTCCAGAGCAGTTATACGCGGTCTGCGATATCTACGTACGCTACGGTAATGAAAAGACCGATGATTGCTTGGGTGAGCTAGGTAAAGTGGCTCCTGATTATGTTATTGAGCAGTTGAAAGAGAAACGAGTAGCGCCAAGCTCATAATATCCAAATGAGTAAATAGCGAAGCCGATAATGAAAAGCCAGTCGACACGTTCGACTGGCTTTTTCGTGTCCATGAACTGCTTAGACAAGGTTCAAGCAACTAAAGACAAAATAAGGGCAAGCCTGTTACTTGCCCATTTCGTTTTATTATTCACCCATAGAGCTTGATGCACGGCGTCTGTCGGTCGCGCCATAGATCTTGCCATCTTTGACTTCAATGGCATTCAAGCCACTGACGACTGGAATGACATGCACTAGATAACCGAGTTGCATGAACTCTGGTACTAACATTTCGGCGTAGGTTTTCTTCTCGACGAGTAAACCTGTTGGGTCATAAGGCTTGGTGCGATCAATCTTGGTGCCATATTGAATGTTTGGAAGGTCAATGGCTTCTTGCGCAGACAGATCCCAATCGAGAACACCTACCACGGCTTTCAACACGTAACCCGGAATTTGCGAGCTACCAGGAGAGCCGACAACTAAACGCAGGTCGTCTTTTTTATCCATAACCATTAACGGTGTGATTGCTGAGCGAGGTCGCTTACCCGCTTCGATGGCGTTTTGAGTCGGTTTACCGTTTATGGTGGGTTTGGTGGAGAAGTTTGCCATTTGTGCGTTAAGAATTACACCATCGACCATTACTCCAGAACCCATACCTGTGCCGACAGTGCTGGTCATAGCTATGGCATTACCGTCTTTGTCGATAATGGATATGTGCCCGGTATCTTGGCTATCAAAACCTTGGTACTGAGCGTAATCAGTATCGGATAGCTTGCCTGCTTTCGGCTTTGTTTTCGCAATACCACTCTCTGGAATGAGCTTACGTCGCTCATCGATGTAGGACTTGTCGAGTAGGGCTGCTACGGGCGCTTCAATGTAATCTGGGTCACCTGCATAAGCGATGCGATCGGCCTTGGCGATTCTCATGGCTTCGGTCATCAAGCGCCAAGGTTCAACATCGGTTTTAGACATGTCGGCTAAGTCATAGGGTTCCAACATTTCAAGGCTTTGAGCAACCATTACGCCACCAGAGGCTGGATAACCAAACGAGACAATCTTGTTGCCACGATAGTCGCTTTCGATAACTTCACGTTGTTTCACTTGGTACTGTTCAAAATCTTCAATAGAGAGCTTAGCGTGGTCGGCATCGATTCGGCTGTTAAGTGATTCAACGATGTGCTTACCAAACTCGCCACCATAAAGGTACTTATCGCCTTGTTGAGCAATGTTGCTCAGAGTGCCGGCAAGCTTTGGGTTCTTCATCAATGTGCCGGTCGGTTTGATTTGGTCGCCATTCCAATACAGGGCTTCGATTTCTGGATCTTCAATCAATCGTTCTTGTTCACGAACCACGATGTCGTAGGTGTAGCTGTTCATCGCATAGCCCTTGCTTGCCAGTTCAATTGCGGGTTGAACAAGCTCAGACCATGGCAGTTTTCCGTATTGTTGATGAGTGCTATAGAGCAAACGAAGTGTGCCGGGAACCGCTACAGAACGAGCCCCTAAAATCTCGTTTCGACTTAGCGCTTCTCCATTTTCCATGAACATGTCTGGAGTAGCAGTTGAAGGGGCTTCATCTCGTCCATCAAGTGCGAGGAATTGATCTTTGTCTTTTTGGTAAAATAGCGCAAAAGTACCACCGCCGATCCCTGTCATATCCGGTTCAACCACCGACATTGTCATCTGCATCGCCACCATTGCATCGACTGCATTACCGCCTTTTTTGAGTATCGAATACCCAGTGCTGCTTACGTATGGATTCGTTGCACTTACCATAAACTCTTCGCCAGTTTCGTCTGGCGTAATTGGAAAAGGATTTGGCTCAGCCGCGAAACCGACTGCTGAAACCAAACTTAAAGATAAAGTAGCTATTCGCATGCGTTCTCCGTTTAAGGTATCTGTTTATTCGCTCTTAGGTTGACCAAATTAAGGTAGTGAAGTTCGTGAGTTTGCAGCCTTCTTACACAATATTGACGGCTCTGACATTAATCGCCAAATCACCTAAATGTTTCTGTATTGAAGGATAGTTAAGACCAATGTTATGGCTTGTTAAGCATGACAATTCAAAGACATAAAAAAGCCCAGACTGTTTGATTAGCTTGGGCTTTTGTTTCTATTGACGATGATTTTTACGCATGATTAGAAAACGAAACTCAGCATGATGGTGTAAAGGATGGCATCTTTGTCATCAAAGCCAGTGAGCGCGTTAAAATCTTCGACAAACGCACCGTTTGACTTGCGAGCTTCGAAGTATTGCACTTCACCATTGATAGAGACGTTTGGTAACACATCGTAATCCACACCAATCAGGTAGCTGTTTCCTGTTAGGTGTTCGTGAGAATCAAACTCTGCTCCATAAACGACGTATGGAGTGAATAAATCTAGTCTATAGCCCAAACTCGCGTACATCGAGGACGAGAAGTCACTGATCTGTCCTTCACTTGCGAGCACCGCTTGACCTAATTCATACTCAGCACCTAACGACCAAAGTTGAATGTGTTGGTTGTCTTGTTTGCTGCTGAATGGAGCTGTTATCGAAGTTCCAGGGATTGTAATCGTGCCAGAAACGGTTTGATCAAAATTGGAGTCGAGGAATGACAAATTCCAACGATAGTTTTCACCGCTCAATTGAAGATTGGCACCGAACATTCGGTTGGTTTCAAATTCCAGCTCAGTACTTGAATTAAAGTCGACCTCGTTTTTGTCTTTTACACCGAAGAAAGGTGAGAGCAATAGCGTTGCTTCATCACTGACATCATGAGTCCAGCTCACTTTTATGCCGTTGAAAGCTGTGATTCCGAGAACGCTGTTATACACCTCTGTCGGTGGCCTTGCTGTCATATAGGCTTGGCCCACATAGTAGTACTCAGAGGCAAGGAATAGTGGCAGTCGTAATCGACCAACGCTGACATCAAAGTCATTAAATTCATAGCCCAAGTAAGCCCACTCTAGCTGGGGCTCACTCCAATCATATTGGGGTGGCTTGACAACTTGTACGGAAGCTTTGAATGAGTTGTAGAAGTAATCGAGTTGAACACCAAATGTGGTATCACAGTCGTAACAGCTCTCATCAGTAAAACCGCGGTTGATGATTAATGGATTATCGTTATCCGATGTTGCCCAAGACGTTGAGCCAAAGCCACTCAAGGATAAATTATCGGTAAGTTCGATATTCGCAAAAGCCGGAGAGGCCATTGAGGCACATAACACTGACGTAATTATTCTTTTCATATTATTTCTCCGAACTTATAACGTAGAGAACGTTGGCATTTTGAGGAACCGAAGAGAGTGGGGAGTAACCAATACGGTTTGGTTTGTCATCAAGCCAGTCCACTAAGCTGTCGGTTGATGCCGTTTTGATTTCTCTTGGATAACGAGCTTTTCCTGAAAAAGATAACCCAGCCCAATGTGCATTCATTTGAGCGGCATTTTTTCCAAGTAAAAGCTGATAAAATTGTTCTCTTTCGGCGCTGTTCTCAGGCCAGTCTGATAGTTCTACACGTTTGCCATTTAGGCGCTTGGTTTTTCCTCGGTATAGCTTTCTCGCTTTGTTTATCGATATCTCTTCAAACCCAGAGTCTAAAGAGAATATGGCGTAATCTTCTGCGGCATGGGCGGGGCTGAGAAGGAGTAAGCTTCCTAACAACCCTATCACTGCGGGTAGCAGCGCTCTGCACGAGAGTGTTTTAATTGTTTTGATCCAATCCATTGGTTTCTCCTAACAAGTCGCACTTTCTATTTGGTGGAACAGTTTTTCTTTTCTTACGGGCTTCGCTACGTACCCATCCATTCCGGAATCAAAGCACTTTTGAATATCATCATCGATAACACTGGCGGTTAACGCGATAATAGGAGTTTTGCTTAAGCCTTGGTTTTTCTCGTGTTCTCGAATCTCCTTAGTTGCGGTGAAACCGTCCATAACAGGCATCATGCAATCCATCAAAATAATGTCGAAGCTACTGTCGTTCTGGTACATATCAACGGCAATTTGTCCGTTGTCTGCAATTTCAAAGGCGTAGCCGGCTTTTTTAAGCATCACTGAAGCGACTTTCTGGTTCACGCGATTATCTTCAACCAAGAGAATCTTCTCAGATTTGCTTGGTACCGTGTTCAACTCAGGTTGCTCTGGCAATGTTTGTTTGGCTGTTTGTACGCTATGAATCGGTGTGACCGTTGAGTTTGAAGGTGTTGCAGGTGCGCTTTGCGCCGTCGGCAGTGGCATGGCCTCTACTGCTGCGAGAACCTTCTCTTTCAACATCTCGAATTTGAATGGCTTAGGCACGTAATCGTCCATGCCTACGTCGAAACATTTTTGAATATCATCATCAATCACACTGGCTGTAAGAGCGATGATAGGAATACGACGAGCGGAATTGGCCTCTTTTTCAACGCGGCGAATATTAGCAGTTGCTTCAAAGCCATCCATCACTGGCATCATGCAGTCCATAAGAATTGCGGCGTAATGCGGGTTAGCGGTAAACATGTCGACCGCTTCTTGTCCGTTATTAGCGAACTCGAATTCGAA
Source organism: Vibrio sp. 10N.247.311.51 (assembly GCF_041467855.1). NCBI lineage: Bacteria > Pseudomonadati > Pseudomonadota > Gammaproteobacteria > Vibrionales > Vibrionaceae > Vibrio > Vibrio sp. 10N.247.311.51. The sequence goes on from NZ_JBFSVK010000003.1 coordinate 235,860, forward strand.
ACCGCTTTTTCCAACGTGAAGCCCCGCGATTTTCTGGTTGATCTTGTTGTCCTCGACGATAAGAATCTTGTGCTGAATTGCCTGACCTTGTTGATTGGCTTCGGACAGCTCAGCTAGACCTTGTGAGTCACAAAGTTCAATGGCTTTTATTAAGCGCAAGCCGAGTAGGGGCTGTGATACTTGAGCGGTAATACAGTGCCCAATATCTGCAGGGTCACTTAGGAATGAACGAATCAAACAAATCGTTGCGCCATTCTTGTGGAGTTTGTCTAGGTTGTCTGAATAGTCACTCGCTTGGAATGAATCGTCCTCAGCAAAAATAACGGTGGTTGGTTTGTCGTGTTTTTTCGCAGAAATTTGCTCGTTAATGGTATCCGCGCTGTTGGTTTGCTGAGTAACTTTCAACCCATAGAGATTAAGGTCGCTTTCTATACGTTCAGAAAGCATGTTCTCGTTACCTAGAATATAGATATTTGCTGAGGCAGTGCTTGGTTTCGGTAACATCAAATCAACGGCCAATGTTAGGTCGAAGTAGAAACAACTACCTTCACCTTTAACTGAATCAAGTTGTATCTGGCCACCCATTAACTCAACCAACTGAGTACTAATAGCAAGGCCAAGACCGGTACCACCGAATTGTCTGGTTGTTGAATCATCCTCTTGAGCGAAGGGTTCAAATATTTGTTTTTGTTGCTTTGAATCGATACCAATACCTGTGTCGCGAACGGCAAATCGAATGGTGACATTATCGTCCGATTGTTCGAGTGTTTTGATCGATAGTGTTACGCCACCTTCAGCCGTGAACTTAACCGCATTCGACATAAAGTTCATCAAGATCTGTCTTAAACGGTGATCGTCTATCATCACGCGTGCCGGTGTATCAGGGCTGATATCGACGTTAACCGATATTTTTTGCTCTTTGGCTTTAGGTGCAACAATAGATGCTATGTCGTAAATCGATTCTCGAATTGATGCTGAATGAGGGCTGATCAACAGCATGCCAGATTCGATCTTAGAGAAGTCCAAAATGTCGTTAATCAGGCTTAATAGCAATTGAGAAGAGGTCTCAATGGTATCGACATAATCGCGTTGTGTTGGTGTCAGCGGTGTATCAGACAAGATCTCAGAAATACCAATAACCCCATTCAATGGAGTACGAATCTCGTGTGACATGTTTGCCAAGAAGCTACTTTTGGCCTTACTGGCTTGTATCGCGTGATCTTTTGCTTCTTCAGCGTCTTCTTTAGCTCGCTCGGCGTCTTCTTTTGCTACCGTCAGTCTATCTTTCGCGAGTTCTCGTTCGATGGTCAATCGTTCAACTTGTTGAGCAAACAGACTGAGTTCATCTTTACCTTGGATCAATTTATCTAGACAAGGGCGCGTGTCATCATTTTCGCTTTTTAAGAAAGCTAACACCAAATTTAGGTTGTTGGTGACTTGTCTTGCCAAGCTTAGGGTTAATCCCATAACGATCATTGCGAGCACAGCAACAATGGAAATAAACAAGGTTCGTTGTACTTGCGCGTCGTAGATGGCTTGCTCAACCTCTTGTTGGAATTCTTGCTTGATCACATTGCCTAGGCTTTGCAATAAACTGAGTCGAGCGCTCATCGCTTCCAACCCAACAGATACTTCTTGAGGCGTCAGTTGGCTGATAGCGTTTAGATCGAGTAGTGCGTTTCTGATCTCTTGGCTTTGTGCAAAAACATCATTTCGAAACACTTCAACCATTAGTGAAACTTGGTGTTCGTTGGCATTCAACGACACAAAGCGCTCTAGGAACAACTGTTGTCTTTCGCTTAAGGTTTTGATTTGCTCAGCGAGTTCTGGGTCGTATTCTTGGCTGCTTTGGAATATCTCAATTAATGAAGTACCTAGCTTGAATTCTTCGTTTGACCAGAACATCAACCATTCAAGTTGTTGTAATGCGGTGAGGTGTTGTTGAATTTCACGCTTGGTGTTTTCGAAAGGGACTTTTTCGACTTCAAGTAACAGTTGTTTGTATAAATCACTCTGCCATTCGAGGGCGTCCAATTTATCGTATGTGTCAGTCGCTTCCATCGTTGATAGGGTCGCTTCACTGAAATCTGAAACCAGTTGATTCATTTCATCAGAAGCGCCTAAAAAAATGATAGGCGAGAGTGTTTTCAATTCTGCCTTTACTTGGCTGCTTTGTGTTGCGAACTCTTCAGGGCTAGAAGCGAGGGTACTTCGATATAAGACCGAGATATCTTGAAGGTACACAGATAACTGATTGGTCCGCTCAAAATCGGTTAATTGAGTCGTTAAAATATAAGCTTGTCTGCCAGCAAGGAACAGCAGTAGTGAAATGGGAAGTAGAACTAAGCCAAAGAGTTTATGTTTGACTGAAAGGTTATTCCAGACCGTAATCGCCATATAAGGATCCATCCAACTGTTTTTATATAAAAACAGTAGAATAAAAATTCCGATATGGAAACTTTGAAACGGTAAATTTTACGTAAGTGTGGGAGGGGTATAAGTTCTTGTGATTCCAGAGCTTATTTTGAAATGCGTTCTTTTATTAGTAATTTATAGCGTTTGTCAGTTTGTTTAATTTTATGCTTATTGATGAATAACTTAAAAAGCGTATTAATGAGGACGATTGTTATCGAGGCTTAATTCGAAAAGAAGTTGCTCTAAAACCGTTTTTGCAGAGGGTTCTAATGTCCAAATACCGAGCATTCTGTTTAGTGCAGCGCGATACACTCTGTTTTTGAGTAGGAAGGCGAGTGTGCTCGTATCGTTGTTAAAAACGTGTGTTTGTATGATTGTGAGCTCTGGTTTATTTGCGATTTCAATTTTCTGTAGGTTAAAAGCAGGCAGGAATGAACACTCGTACCAAATCTCAATGATCTCTCGAAGTTCGATTTCTTCTTCAGGCACGTCACAGCCCTGAAATATATGATTCTCAGGAATTGCGGATAAGTAAGCTACATCAAGCTTGTCTGCAACGAATGTGTACATTTTCTTCCTTGTTACCTGTGGTATTGGGGCGAATCATCTCTCTCACTTATGATTTTGTCAATTACATCCATTTCCCTAAATAGCGAATTGTGACTAAGCGTTGAGGTTTTAGCTCAAGCTGTTTAAGTATTTGTCTGTTAAGCCAAAATATTTCAAATTCCCATCCGGCTCTAACACTAAACTCATGTTTGATGTTGCGATCAAACCAGGGTCATTAGTCGAAAAAATCACGGTTTTATTCAACAATTTATCGGAGAACAGGCGATTAAAGTATTGAGCGTTTTCTTGCTCTGCACCGTTGAACGGTTCATCAATGATAATCAGAGATTGCTCACAGTTACCTAGGCCAAGTGCCAAACGCAATTTTTGTTGAATTCCATTCGGGAGACTTTTGCATTTATCCACGCTTAACTGAGTAGCCAAGCCTTCAGGAAGCCATTCATCTAATTCAAAGAAGCTGATCATCTCTTGCATCTTGTCTGTTGGAATCAGCCCGTTGTGTAGAATGAAGTTGGTCTCAAGTGAGCCTTCAAAAATATGTAAATTGAAAGGGATGTAGTTAATCGACGTGCGATAACGGTAGCTATTGAACTGTTTAATGTTGTAACCATCGACAGATACAGCGCCTTGATAGCGGTCTTCTAACCCAGCAATGATTGAGATTAAGGTGGTTTTGCCGCAGCCCGTAGGGCCACAAATGACCACTTTGGCACTGGGTGGCACTTTAAAACCTAGGTTGGTTAAGCCGGTCGCCGCTCCTGCATATCGGTGACTGACACCGCTGCCCACAATGCTGCCTTGGAACTGGCGAATAGGTGGGCTTTTTTCTAAGGTCAATTTGTCGTCATTCATCGACATCAGGTTGTTTATCTGTGCTGATGAAGCCTTGATCGACTGGAACTTGGAAATTGAGTTATAGATACCCATGATTGGGCCTAACGCTTTCCAAACCAAAATTACGGTCGCGAGCATGGCACCCGCATCAGAAGTGCCTTCCATCACGCCGATTACCGCGGTCACGATACTTGCTGTACCAATCACTTGAATCAAACTGCCGCCAGCGGCCTGAATCTTACTGTTAGTTACGGCAACGTTCTCTGCATCGCTGGTGCTTTGCATATGTGAAGCACTGAATCGAGATTGAACGACACGAAGTAAAGGTAAGCCTTGAATGGTCTTGATACCACGAAGGATTTCGTTCCATTGATACGAGACCATCGCATTGGCGCGCGAACTTTTGGATGTGGCTTGCGAGTAGATATAGCGCGAGTAAATACAGAACACTAACATCAGTATTAAACCACCCATCACCACCAATGCCGCTGTACCAGACATCAGAGCTATGGCGATGATAAATACAATAACAAACGGCATATCAAAATAGCTAAGCGTTGATTCTGCAGTCACTAAGCGTCGGAAGGTGTCGATATCTTTCAAGCGAGCTAACTGAGAAGAGACCCCAGCAGTGGATGTCATCGCATAAGGTAGCCACAGCAGCTTAGATATAACGGCTTGCGAGATGTGCACGGCGAGATCTTTACCGGACGTGGCAATGATATTTACCCGCATCTTTTTAAAGAAATACTCCGAGAAGCCAACAATGATGGCAAACAGAGTTAACCAATACAGTGTCGCCTCAGAACTCGAAGTGAGTGCGAAATTATATACACTCATAATAAAGAATGGCTGCAATGCACCGAGAATACTGATGACGAAGCTGAGAATGATCAGGCTTTTAAGTTCATTGTTATAACGATAGAAAGCGTATTTAATCCAATTACTTCTGTCTTGCGATTCCGGAGGTGGTTCGCGGAACAGACGAGAATATTCGCTAATCGCAATCAGCAAACAGGGCTTTTTGCACATTGGGTATTCAATAGTGTTGTTGTTCGTGTAATCAAACAGCAGCAACTTTCCATCTTTGGTGCCTAAGAAGATCGCACTTAGATTCTCTATTTCAATAAAGCATGGGTGAGGGTGCTTATCGATATTCTCGAGTGTCTTTAGCTTAGTCACATCACAGCGATACCCAAGGCGCTCTATGGTTGCTGTGAAGCTGTCGCCATCTTTGGGTTTTGGAATAAAAGCATCGCTGAGTATAGCGGGAGTGCCTTCCCATTCGAGTGCTATCAGGGTGTAGGCCAAACCACGAATAAGTGGCGATTGACTGTAACGTTCGTCGTATCCACTAGATTCAAAATCCAAGACACGTTGCGGCACATTATTGAAGTCTACTAGGATACTCATTGCTCACCTCCGGTAAGTTTTACACGTTTGAGGCGGTGGTTAAGTTTGTCCATTTTATTACTGGCGATGATCAAGATTTTGTCGTTGGCACGATAAGCCGTACTGGTGAGAACCACTCTCGCAAATTCCTCATCAAATACACAATCGATATCATCAAATATCAATACACGCTTACTGGCGAGTAGAGCGCGAACCAATAATAAGGCGTAGCCAACTTGGCGAGAGAATGGGTTACGCATATGGCCTTTGAGTTCTGTATAAAACCCTGCAGGAAGCCCATCGATTTGTGCCTTGATGTTCATGGTTTCACACAGTGCAAACGCCGTGTTATTCAAGCTTGGGCGGAAACAGGTTAGGTTATCGATAATCGTCCCTTCTACGAAAGAACTGGTTTTATCAACCATCAGCACGCTATTGCGCCAAACGTTGTAATTGACGTCATCCAAAGGCGTGTCGTTAATCATGATATCGAGTTTGCTATCACTGTTCTGACGCGTAATACAGTTAGCGAGGTGGGTCTTGCCTGAACCACTTTTCCCTGTCAGCAAATAGGCTTGGCCTAGTTCGAACTCGATGCGCTGCTTTTCAGAATACTTAACCGAAATACGTTCAACCTCTGTTGTCTCGTGTTGATGTTCAACAGAAGCTGCCAATTCAAGCAGGTCAGCGATACGTTGGATATGGAGTTTGTTTAATTCCCAGCGGCTCGCGGTACGCATTACTTGCTGGTAAGGCGCAAAATAACGGTTGGTCAGCATGATGATCGCGGCCATGATGCCTTGACTCGATTCCATATTGATTACGGCAGTCGCCAAGACCACCACAACGCAAGCAATGGATAGCTGTTGGATGAGCGCCAAAATCAAGCCAAAGTTCGACTCGATTTGCTCATATTTGATGTTCTCCACTTCACGCTCTTCGACCATTTGTGTCATCAAGCTTTCAACGCGGTACTCCATGTTTCGCGCTTTAATATCAAGCGGGCTAGAGATGATCTCAATGATTTTGGAGGTAGTTAACCCTTCGATGTCTGACTTATTCTGCAAGCTACCAATTTTCTGTTTGGAAAGACTCCAAGCGAAAATCGCTAATACGGCCGAGGCAATTAGAAGGGTGATACCAGCCCATATGTTGATGAGACCGATAATAAGTATAGTAATCGCGCTAACAGCAAGGTTGATAAGCGCTCGAACCGATTCTCCACCAAAGAAGGTCTTAAGTTCAGGAATCGTTGAGATTCGTTCTAGGTATTCTCCTGGCTCCAAACGGCGGAATTTAGAGATCTCCGCCAAACAGATGGATTGGAATACCTTGTTGGTTAGGTTGGTTTCAAACTGCCTCATGATGACGGACGATATCTTCTCTTCCTGACTTTTTAAGTGGTAGTCGAGGAAGATGGAAATCAAAATAATCGCGAACAATAAGAACAGAGTATCTTGTGCTTGGTTGGGTAACACTCGGTCAAAAATGATCAGAATAGAGAAGGGCAATACCAAACCAAACAGGGTCGATATTATCGTTGAGAAAGTCAGATAACACTTATCTGCCATGTTGATCTTTTGCGAAAACTGCTCAGTTTGCATTACGACCTCCTTTCCTCAATGAATCCGTTGAGAGAAGATGTTTCGGCACCAAATCTTGATTGTCGCGACCTTCAATATCGCTCATTAATTGCATCACGCTTTCGATAGATTGAATCGAGAGTATGCCTTTAATTTGCTCAAGCTTGATGGTCTCGATGATGTAGTCGTATCGTGCGCTTTCGTAGTCTCTCAAAGCGCTGAATAGTTTACTTTCCGCCGCCAGCAAGTCGGTGATAGTACGCGTGCCCAATTGGTAGGCTCTTTGGATCCCTTTATAAGAGGCGTAGTTGGCGCGAATGATGTTTTCGTAACTGCTTATAGACTGCGAGAAATCGTTAATGTTGAGAACTGAGGTATTCACGCTGTTACGTGTGGTGTAAAGCGAATCTTGGTAAAGCAGCTCAGTACGTTTGATGGCCGTCGATGATTTTTGATAACCATAGTAATCAGAACCACCAGACAAGATAGGCACGGCGAGGTTTAAGCCAACACTGGTTGAGTTACTTTCACCTGTCGCTGTAATGTCGGTTTTGTCGTAGTTATTGGCGTCATCGTGTCGATAGCTGGCTGAAAGCGATACGGTCGGTAAGAAGTTCGAACCGCTCTCTTTTAAGCTTCTGCGGCTTCTTTCTACGTTTTTCCTTGCTACCAACAAGTCGTTATTGAGCTTTAACGCCTGATCCATGATCGTGCGTTGTTCGGTTTCGTTGATCTCTTTTAAAGGCACGCTTTCGTATATGTCTTGCGACGGAGTAATAGGGTATTGAATTTGAATAGAGAGCCCGTTGAGAATGACACGTCTATCTTTCTGCAAGGTTCTCAATCGGTTCGACACACCTTCTTTCTGAGCGATAACTTCGTACAGCTCACTGGCTGCGGTGTTACCAAGCTCTACATTACGTCGCATTTGATGTTCACGTGTTTCAGATGATTTAAGCTCAACCTTGGTCGCTTTGATTTGGGCGTTGTTTTTTAAATACTCAAAGTATTGAGAGCCGATTTCCGAAATGGTGCTTTGGATTTTGTTCTCGTGTTTAATCTCTTCGATATTGAAGTCGAGCTTTGCTGTCCCATATTTGAAAATGTCACCAAGATTGAATATGGATTGGGATAACGAAAGGCTGTAACTATTTGAGTTATAGCTAGAGGTTTCATCCGGCACGCTCGATAGCAAGGTTTCATTCTCGTTCCATGTGGTATCGGCAGCACCATTGAGTGAAGGCAGAAATTTAGAGCGACTGATACCAATGTTGTACTCGTTTTCTTCAACACCTTTATCACTGGCGCGAAGAGACAGGCTGTTTTGCAGGCCGAGCTCTACCGCTTCAAGCAGGGTAGTCGCCGATGCTGAAGGTGTCGTGCTTAATACAAGTGCAGCCATGATGCTGCTAGTTAAGTTTTTGTACCGCCACATACTTGTTGATCACCTTGATGATTTGGTCGCTTTTATAAGGTTTGCTGATCACGTAATCCATTCCGGCCTCAATACAAGCCTGATGTTCGTTACTGCTGGTCAATGCGGTTGCACCTATGATGGTACAAGGGTTTTTCTCGTTTTCTTGTTCGAATTGGCGAATGCGTTTTGTGGCTTCGATGCCACCCATACCCGGCATGATGCAATCCATGAAGATGATGTCAGAACGCTTATTCATGAAGTGCTTCACCGCATCGGCGCCATCGCCAACCATGTCGGGTTCATATTCTTGCTTGGTCAAGATTCGTTTCAGTAAGATCTGCTGAACTCGGTCATCCTCTACGATAAGGAATGAGCTGTTTTCCATCTGTTCTTCCGATGCTTCCGCTTCCATAATGGTGAGTAGGTTTGGAATGAACTCGTAAGGGATAGCAGGAGCGTTGATGATCTTGTCGACGAAGCTATGACACTCTTGTGCTTGCTGAGTGTTGGTCACTGACAACAGTAACTTGGTATTTGGGTGGTTCTTAAGCTGAGATTTCACCGTCTTACTCAACGACGGCAGTTTGTTGGGTTCAAAGGTATCGGTCAGCATAATCGCATCGTATTCACCGAACGTTTTCGCGGCAGAGAAAAGTTCATTTGCAGTGCGAATTTCGGTGATCTCTAGCCCCAAGTTACTGAGCATTTTTTTCATCACATCGATACGAACTTGAGTATTAGCACACAAGAGTAAACGCTTGCCATCAAAGCGAGTTTTCTCTGTGTGGAAGTTCTTAGCCTTAAGATCCAGTTCAATCTGGAAACGTTCCTGAGCCCCTGATTGGAACCAGTGACTCTCGTAATATCCGTAATCTTTTAATACGCTTTTTGCTAAGTCATCTGTGCTGGCTGTATGGTCTTTGTGGGCGCTCCAATGGAGTTTATTGAGCTTGGCAACAGAGACATCCAGCGTTGATAAGAAGTTGAGGTTGATGGTGACACGGGTATTTTCCATGTCAGAAGCCGCACCCGATTCAATCGTCACAAACAGCTTCTTATTTGATTTGAGTTGAATAGCGTTAGAAAGTTGAAGGAACAGTATCCAGAATAAGCTGGTGGATTGGCCTGCAACACGATTCGGCAAGTTGTCTGAGATAAAACAGTCAAGTTCGCCTTCATTTCGCTGAATTTTGGCACTGATATGAATCATCAATTCCGACAAGACGTTGAGTAGTGAAAATTCTTTCGATTTGCTTTCAGTACCCTGTGAAATCAAGCGATTATAGTTTTCTGCTAACTCAGATAAAGTACTACATGCAGAGGTAATATCGTTCGCCATCAACACGCCGTTTTCATCGGTTTCTTGAACCAGATATTGGACGCCACCGTTGATGGTGTTTGTAATTCCGCGAATCTCATAGCCGATCAGCGCATACAACTGTTTGTAGAGATCGTTATTGCGCTTTTGGTCTTCTAATTTACTGAAGATAAGTTTGAGATGAGAGTAGATCTGACGCTGTTTGGGGTTGATGCTCACTTCATTAAGAAGCTCTTCAAGACGTTGTAAATCTAGCTGCTTCAGTTCTTGATACAGGGCATCGAATTCATAGTCGATCTCTCGTTCGTTGGAGCTGGATTTTTTCAGTTTCAACATAGCAACTGAGTTGGATAGAATCGTAATCACAGCCAATATCACGACCACCATAAACAACCAGATAAAGAACTCGTTCTTCTCAGACATCAAGTCATTCGCATGGTTGTTAAACATGGTGCGATAGTTGTCATCCATCTTCAGGTAGTTATTGGTTAATGAAAGGTACAAGCCCAATACGTCGTTACGTGTTTTATTGCTATCAGAGAAACGATTGATCGCCAATTCCAGTTGCGTGTATTCGGTTGCTCCAACCAAACTGAACTCGGTTTTGTTCAAAGAGGCTAAAGAGCGAAATTCATCAATTTCACGCTTCAAGTTAACTAGGTTGAATTCGTTAGTACCGCAAGTATCGGTACTTAAGCACTGCTGCAGAGTTTGAATATCTTGTTCTATAGTCTGATTAAGCTTCTGGGCTTGTATGAGCAGTGGGGCGCTTTGGACTTGTGCGACTGAGTCTACTTTTGACCAAGAAAAGTATAAATAGAAAGCGAGCGCAGCCAATACCACGCTAAATAGTATGCTTAAACGTAGAGCCGGTACGGAAATATTGTACGAAGGTTTTCTGCTCATTGATTATCTCTCATCAAAAGCATCCTCGATGGCTGACATCACAGGTTTCGCAGCGTATTCGATCACGCGACGCGAGCCTGTTTTTACATCGGCGGTAAATTCCATATAAGGTGATAGCTTGTATTGAGTGCCTCCTCGCTCAAGAAAGTTTCGGTCAATTTCAATCTCTGCTAAATAGAACTCAGCGTCTTCTTCTTCGTATGATGAACGGCTGATTGAGGCGATGGTTCCCTCAACGAATCCGTATTTTGCAAAGTTATAGGTGTCCATTTTTACTTTTACCGCCTGACCAATTTCGACAAATCCCATGTCTTTACGTGGGATCTTCGCTTCACCGTGAAGGGAGTTATTGATCGGTGCAATATCGGCGATACTTTCTCCTGGCGGAATCACAGCAGAACGGAAATTGAAATGCAGTTTGTCGACCACACCATCGACTGGTGAGTAGACGATTAGGCGATCAACCTTGTCGGAATGCTGTGGTTGTAAGATTCGCTTCAGCTTGAGATCTTTATTTGCTTGAATGATTTGCGCTTGATACTCAGAGTTTCGGTTCTCAACCAAGTCACGGTGTTGCTTTTCAAGCTTGTCGAGTTGGAAACGCTCATTCATCACAGACTCGTCAAGGTTCTCAATCTCACGCACCATATTCGACTCTTGTACTTTCATGTTAAGAACGTCGACATATGACGCCATCTCTTCTTTATAAAGGGTGTTTTTGATGTTGAGCTGCTTACGTATCAGAGAGAGCTGATTCTCTGAGCTTTTGCGACGCTTTAACATTGAACTAATTAACGAGTTCTTGTGCTTAATATCGTGAGTGATGAGTTCTTCATTTGAACGGTTTTTAGAGAACTCTTGCCTCCACGTATTCATGTTGACCTGAACTTGCTCAGGGTATTTCTCAATGAAGGCGTCGAAGTTAGGTTCTACCATGTCGCGTAAGCTTTCATAACGAATCTTATCGAGCTCTATCTGAATAATTTCAGTATTGACGGTATCAAGTTGAGTGTTACGGTCGAGTGAGCGTATTCGAGCGATAGGTTGGCCCTCATAAACGACTTCACCTTTTCTGACTAACAATTCTTCCAATATTCCGCCCTCTAAATGTTGAACTTTCTCCACATCCGATTCCAATAGCAGCTCGCCACGGACGGAAACAACAATGTCGATACGTGCTTGTGACGCCACAGCGATAGCGATCAAAGCGAGCAAGAATATAATGAGCAACGTTTTGTGAACGCTGGTCATGGCACTAGCAAGCACAATAGTGTCATCAGCTGTGACCTTAGAAGCCTCGTTATTGGAAACAAGTGCTTTTCTGAGGTGATGTTCTATTTGGTTATTGCTCATGACTGACCTCGGTTACTTGCCATCTATTACTTCCTTAATATCCAACAAGTGGTTGATTTGTCGATTGACGTTGTGCAATTCAGTTTTGACATCCTCTATTAGATCTTCCGGCGCAGGGAACTCGTGTCTACTCAAGTGTTCCAATTTGGCCATTTTGGGCGGAAGGTCTTGGTCGCAAAGCAACGTTAAGATGGTCTTCAACTTTTTAGAGTAACTATTGAGTTCATCAAAACGATTACCGTTATGAAGCGCTTCTATATTTAGGGCTGCGTCAGAAAAGTCATTGTAAAAGTCGCCTAATAGCAATTGCAGCCCTTTGTGGTTGTTGTCGACCGAGCGCAACAAATTCGTCATGTCTATCATCGCTCCACTGCCTTAATTGCTTTAATCACAATAACTAAGGATCTTTAAACGCAGTTTTCAATTTTTTTTTGATTCTTTCTCTTTAAAAAGAAATTATGAAAAATGTTGTATAAAAAATTGGTTTTTCAAAATGATGTCCTTTAATGCCTCTATAAATACGATCAGTTAGCTAGTAGCAACGGAGGCTGTAATGGCAGGCGAAAATAACCAAAACAACCAAAATGAAGACCTAAATGACGCGGTAGAACAAACGGACACGAACGACGCGGGTACGCCCTCCCAACAGCAGAATCAACAAAATCAACAAAATACGATTGCGTCGACAATAGCGACGGGTGCTGAAAATACGGATGCGGCAGACGAAGTTAACCAGGCTTTAGACGACAATCCGAGTGGTGCAGGTAATGCTGAAGATGGCTCGGCTTCTGGTGCGGCTGTGCAAGAAGAGACGCCAGAAAGTAGCAGTGATTCACAGGCAGCTCAATCCAATGTGGTAGATAGTGTTGCTTCTGAAGGAGGAAGCGCTGAAGGTGCATCGGGAAGTGGTGGTGAGGGTTCTGGTGCAGGTGCACAAGCTGTAGGTGGCGGTGGTGCTGCCGGATCTGAAGGGGGAGTTGATGCAGAAGGCAATCAAGCCCAAGGTCAAGCAGTACAAACTTCAGCAGCATCAAGTTCTTCAACAGATTCTGAAGGGTCACAAGGTGGTGATAATCTAGATTCGGAAACCGCAGAAGAAACGTTTGCAGTCGATGTTCAGGACCAAAGTGGTGAAGCAACAAATCAAGTAGAAGATGATTTTGATTCTGAAACGACGAGTGAAACTTTCCAAATCAATGTAGAAAGTGAAAATGATGCGCCAGAAGCAGAACAAGATCTGGCTTACATAATGGATGAAGATGGCTCCATAACATTCACTCAAGAACAATTACTCGAATACGCAAGTGATGTAGATGGGGACGAGCTTGTTGCTTCTAACGTTCAAGTTGGTGCTGATGCAACAGTTCAAGACAATGGTGATGGTACTTTCACCGTTGTTCCTTCAGCTGACTTTAATGGTGAACTTGACCTTACTTTCGACATCAGTGACGGCCAAGAAACGATTAATAGCGCAATTGATTTAACGGTACGTCCGATTAATGACGCGCCTGTTCCTGAAGATAAAACGTTTGAAATCGAGGAAGATGGAACTCTTGTCTTCACCGACGCTGACCTTCTTTCTGGCGCTACTGACATTGAAGGCGATAACCTAACGGTTGAAGGTATCACTTATGAAGGTACTGATGGAGTACTGACTGATTTGGGTGAGGGCTCATACAGCTTTGCGCCAAATGAAAACTTCAATGGCGACGTGAACTTTAGCTTCGATGTGTCAGATGGTACTGATACCGTGTCTGCAAACATTGATGTTAGCGTGACTCCTGAGAACGATCCGCCAGTTGCGGGTTCAACGTCTTACACCGTAAATGAAGACAATTCGATTACGATTTCTGATGCACAACTAT